>DATIEW010000451.1:0-13870 GCA_035455585.1 Vicinamibacterales bacterium
CAGCGAGGCCTTGTTCACCGTGTAGGGCACGCTCGTGATGTAGATCGTCCTGCCGCCCCGCGTCACGGGTCCCTCCGCCCACGTAGCCCGCAGCCGGACGGCGCCGGAGCCCGTCCTGTAGATCTGCTTCAGCTCCTCCGGAGAATTGAGCATCTGCCCGCCCGTCGGAAAATCGGGCCCCTTCACGTACCGGCACAACTGGACGCTCGACAGGTCGGGGTTGTCGAGCAGCTTGAGAAGCGCCGTGCAGACCTCGTTCAGGTTGTGGGGCGGGATGTTGGTCGCCATGCCGACGGCGATGCCGGTGGCGCCGTTGACGAGCAGGTTCGGAATGCGGGCCGGCAGGACGACCGGCTCGGTGCGCGTGCCGTCGTAGTTGGGACGGAAGGGAACGGTCGTCTGCTCGATCTCGGCGAGCAGCTCGTCGCTCAGCCTGGCGAGACGGCACTCGGTGTATCGCATGGCGGCCGGAGCGTCGCCGTCGAGCGACCCGAAGTTGCCGGAGCCGTCGACGAGCGGGTATCGCAGGGAGAAGGGCTGCGCCATGCGGACGAGCGTCTCGTAGAGCGCCGCGTCCCCATGCGGATGGTAGTTGCCCATCACGTCCCCCACGACCTTCGCGCACTTCCGGTGCTTGGCGTCGGCCGTGAGGTTCTGCTGCCACATCGTGTAGAGGATGCGCCGCTGGACGGGCTTGAGGCCGTCGCGGACGTCCGGCAGCGCCCGCGACGTGATGACCGACAGCGCGTAGTTCAGGTAGCGGACCTGCGCGGCTTCGTGCAGCGCCACCGCTTCCGGCTCGCCTCCGCCGGTCCCGCCCGCATCGATCACATCGGCGCCGTCCGCCGCGTCGAACAGCGTCGCTCCTTTCTTCCTGCGCTTTGCCAAGGGAGGTCCTCCTGGGCTGGAAGGATAGCAGACGTGCTTCCGGGCCTCCGTAGCCTCGACCACCTCCCAAGCCGCGACGTCATTTTTTCGCCCAACGTTGGTGCAAAGCCAGTTTCATGTGGCAGCTAGCCCTGATACCCCCCCTCCTATCCTCTTCGGCGTTCGTCCCATCTGAGTGTTGACCGTCACGACTATCCGTTGATTGGTACCAGCATCGGGACTAGAATGCCGGCATTCAGCCTCAGCCGATCGCCTGGCGCGCGGCTCCCGGACTCCCACAGGCGGACCGCGCCACCGACGGTTAATTCCGTGCAACTTGAAGGAGGAGTCATGGGTCGACGGGGGTGCGTGTATGCGCTCGCCTTACTGCTGCTGTGTACCACTATGGCCACGGCACAGGAGACGCGCGGATCGATCGAAGGGATCGTCAAGGACACGTCCGGCGCCATCCTACCCGGCGCGACCATCGAGGCGCGCGGTCCGGCACTGGTGGGCGTCGCGACCGCTGTGTCGGACGGGACGGGGGCCTATCGGTTTCCCGCGCTCCCGCCCGGCCCGTACGAAATCACGGTGACGCTGGCGGGCTTCAAGGCCGTCAAGGTCGAGAACATCCAGCTCCAGCTCGGTCAGATTCTGAAGATCGACGCGTCAATGCCTGTCGCCGACATCGCCGAGGCGGTGGAGGTCACGGCCGTGTCGCCGATCATCGACGTGAAGCAGAACACCGCGGCACTGAGCCTGCAGGCGGAGATCATCGATCGGATTCCCAAGGGTCGGAATTTCACGAGCGTGCTCACCAGCGCGCCGGGCACGAACAACGAGCCGAAGGCCGGCATCTCGATTGACGGCGCCACGGGCTCGGAGAACCGCTACGTGGTCGACGGACTCGATACGACGAACCTGCGTACGGGCACCTCGGCGAAGCCGGTCCTGACCGACTTCCTGGCCGAAGTCCAGGTGAAGTCCAGCGGCTACAACGCAGAGTACAGGGCAGCGACCGGCGGCGTGATCAACGCCATCACCAAGTCGGGGAGCAACACGTATCGGGGCGACGTCGGGATCTACAATTCGAACGACGACTGGCAGGGCGACGTCCGGCCGTCGCTGCGGCTGAACCCCGCGAACCAGACGCTCTCGGAGTACATCACGACGCCACGGGACCCGGGCCACGACACGGATCCGGTGTTCGATCTGGGCGGGCCCCTCGTGCAGGACAGAGTCTGGTTCTTCGCCGGGTACGGACCGCAATTGAGCCGCAGCGAGCGGACCGTGACGTTCCGGTCCAACAACGAGACCCAGACGTTCGCGAACGACAGCGAGAGCCACAACCTGAACTACAACGCAACGGCGCAGCTGTCGGGCAGCACGCGCCTTCGATTCGCGGGCGCCAATATCAGGGACTATGGCGGTTCCAGCCTCCCGGGCAAGGAACCGGATGGGACGAGCAACTCGAATCCGACGTTGTTCCCCAATCCGCTGCACACGAACAATACGAACGACTCCTACATTGGCGAGCTGGCCTGGGTGGTCACGCCGAGCTTCTTCGTGAACACCAGCGTCGGCTACTTCAGGACGAATTCGTTCCAGGTCACCGATACGGAGTTCTCGAGTGTGCTGCGCCACACGTTCAGCGGGTCCAACACCTGCACCGGCGCGCCGGGGTCGAGCGGATGTCCATTCCCGGAGATTCCCGCCTCGCTCCAGGAGCTCAATGGATACGCGGATTTTCCCGTGAGCACGCGCAACGTGCAGGATATCTACGGCCGGATTGGTGTCAATATCGATGGCACGTACTACGCGAACTTCGCGGGTCAGCACACGCTCAAGGCGGGCGTCCAGTGGGAGCGGCTGAACAACGACGTGCTGACCGGCGCGCAGGCGCCCTCGGTCACGCTCTCGTGGAACGCGTCGCGCACCACGCTCGACGATCCGCCACGCCAGGTGCGGGGAACGTACGGCTATTACACCGTTGCGCGGCGATACACGGAAGGCAGGATCCACTCCAACAACGTCGGGCTGTTCATTCAGGACGCCTGGACGGTGAACAACCGCCTGACGCTGAACCTCGGGATCCGGACCGACGGGGAGACGGTCCCCTCCTATCGCCCCGAGAACCCGAGCCTCGAATTCGGGCTGTCGGAGAAGATCGCGCCACGCGTCGGCTTCGCCTACGACATTCAAGGCAACGGCAAGTGGAAGACCTATGGCAGCTGGGGGATGTTCTACGACATCAGCAAGCTCGAGATGCCGCGCGGCGCGTGGGGCGCGGAGCACTGGATCGACTACCACTACACGCTCGACACGTTCGACTGGCCGTCGATCGACTGTGAAGGGCCTCAAGGTAGCGGCTGTCCCGGCACGTTCATCGAGCTGGCGGATCGTCGCCACGTCTCGAACGATCCGAGCAACAACCTGATCGATCCGAACCTGAGACCGATCCGTACGCAGGAGTTCACGCTCGGCGTCGACCACGAGCTCACCCCGACGATGTCGGTGGGCGTCCGGTACGCGCACAAGTGGCTGGACCGCACGATCGAGGACGTGGGCATCCAGGTGGCCGGCGTCGGCGAGGTCTTCATGATCGCGAACCCCGGCTACGGCATCGCCGAGTACACCTTGTCGGGAATCTGCGACACGTGCCCGGCGCAGCCCAAGGCGAAACGGGACTACGACGGCGTCGAGTTCCGGCTGCGCAAGCGGCTTTCCAATCGGTGGTCGGTCAACACGAGCTACACGTGGAGCCATCTCGTCGGCAACTATTCAGGGCTGAGCAGCTCCGACGAGAACGGGCGCAACAGCCCGAGCGTGCTGCGCTTCTTCGACGGCCTCTACATGTCCTTCGACTCCCATGGGAACCCGATCGACGGGCAGCTGCAGACCGACCGGCCGCACTACTTCAAGTTCCAAGGGACCTACGATCTCCCCTGGGGCACGATGCTCGGCCTCGAGTACAGGGCTGCGAGCGGGACGCTGCAGCAGAGCACGGTCACCTACAAGAGCGTGCCGGTGTTCGACGACGGGCGCGGCAATCTCGGCCGGACGCCCATCTTCACCCAGACGGACCTGCTGCTTCAGCACGACTTTCGGTTTCCTGGAAGAAGCCGGGTGAACGTCGGGCTGAACATCATCAACCTGTTCGACCAGGACACGGTCACGCGGGTGTCCCAGGC
Organism: Vicinamibacterales bacterium; assembly: GCA_035455585.1. Taxonomy (GTDB): domain Bacteria; phylum Acidobacteriota; class Vicinamibacteria; order Vicinamibacterales; family 2-12-FULL-66-21; genus DATIEW01. The sequence goes on from DATIEW010000451.1 coordinate 4,059, forward strand.
GCGGTATCGTGATTCGATCGCCGGCATTACGGACGCCCAGTTCTTCCAGGGCTTCGACGTGGCGGCCATCGCGGAAGCGCGGAGGCTGCGACCCGATCCGCGCTTCACGCTCGCCGATCAGTTCCTCGGCGCGCGCGCGATCCGCGTGCAGGCGAGGTTCACCTTCTAGCTGGATCGGTCCTATGTCGAGAAAGCAGACGGGCGGGGCCGCGAGGCTCCGCTCCGTTTCTGACTCCCACCCCGAGCCGGAACCACGTCGCACCGCTCCAGATACTCCCGTCCAGCAGTCCTATTCGATCGTGTGGCATAGCGAGCAGTCCTGCGAGATCACGGCGCCGTCCTTCGTTTTCTTCGTATCGTCGTGGCACCGGAAGCAGCCGGGCGAGTCGATGTGGCCGACGTTGTTGGGATGTGTGCCCCATTCGACCTTCATCCTCGGGAAGACGTTGCGCCGGTACAGCAGCTGGGTCGCATGCACTGCGCGATCGACGTCCTCGCGCCGAGCCGCGTACAGATCGGTTGGACCGTTGCGGTAGAACCCGATGAGCCTCGTCGCAATCTCCTCCTCGGCGGCTTCCCGGCTCGAATAGCCCACGCGCAGCGCTTCGACCGCCTCCCGGCGGACGTACGGCAGCGTGCGCGGGATCGCCCCGGCCGCAATCGCCCGGTCGACGGCCCGTTCCGGCGAGGCCGAGAAGGGATGGCTCGGACGGTTGTGGCAGTCGACGCAGTCCATGCGGCGCCGCTCGCCTGTCGCCAACTCCTCCGGCGTCACGCTCTCGTCGAAGTACTCGCGCACCTCGCCGTCGCGCGTCCTGAGCCGAACGTAGGGGATGACCTGGCGCCGGCCGTCCGTGCTGATGTACTCGACCTCGTTGGCCAGGCTCATATGCCAATGGATGCCGGTTGCCACACCGATTCTCTCGCTGCCTCCGCCCACGTGCACGCGCAGCGTGGTCACGGTTTCCGTAACCGCCTCGTCGTTGGCGTACTCCCGGATGACGTTGACCTTGTCGCCGTGGAACTTGTCGGGCCAGTGGCACTGCTCGCACGTATCGCGCGCGGGGCGTAGGTTCTCGACGGGGGACGCAATCGGCCGCGAGTGCGTGTCGAAGAGCACGGCGAACACCTGACGGGTTCCCGAGAGCTTCGAGCGCACGAACCAGGGCGCGCCCGGCCCGATGTGGCACTGCACGCAGAGCACCCGCGAGTGCGGACCGTCCTCGTAGGCCGCGTACTCCGGCTCCATCACTTCGTGGCAGACGAGACCGCAGAACTCCACCGAGTCCATGAGCTCGACGCCACGGAAGGCGGCCAGCGACACGATGATCATGTTGGCAAGCGTGAGCGAGAGCACCGCCAGCGCCGTGCGCCGGTGCGTCGGCCTGTTCAGATCGATGCGCGGCCACTCGTAGTGCCGGCGGTCGCCACGGCGGCGGCGGCGGCGCTCCAGTATCATCCCGATCGGTATGATGAGCAGCCCCAGGAGGAACAGCGCCGGGATCACGATAAAGAAGACGATCCCGACATACGGATTGGTGTGGAACCCCAGCAGATCGAGCAGAAAGATCGTCAGGAACAGTACGGCCGCGGTCGTGACGATCACCGCGCCGGCGAGCGACATGCCATTGCGATACAGCCCCTGGCGCACTTCGACATCGTCAGCCATGCAGGTTCTCTCCGTTCGGACGCGCGCAGTAACTGCCGGTAACGGCGTCGCCGCTGACGCGCACCCATCGATTCGAGGCGCAGCGTCGCTACATGACGAGCGCGTAGACGATTAACAGCACCAGGCTCAGGCCGACGACGATGGCGGTCGTGCCGACCAGCCGCCCGATGGTCCAGGCCCGGGCCGACGGCGCATCCGCCAGCAGGGGCTCAATCTGACCGGAACGACGAAGCCGCTCGTACTCGCCCGGCCGTTCGTGCGCCAGCTCCGCTTCGCTGACCACCCCCGTGAAAATCACCATGTCCATCGGGAACTTCTCGGGCCGCAGGTGGCCGTTGAAGAAGTGGATCGTGAAGATGAATCCGACGGCCAGCAGCGCCTCCTCGCCGTGCACCAGAAACGCCACGTTGAACATCCAGCCGGGGATGAACCGGGCGAAGAACTGCGGGAACCACAACAGGATGCCGGAGCCTCCGATGATCGCCATGCCCCAGAACACCGCCCAGTAATCGAACTTCTCCCAGTAGCTGAAGCGTTCGAACCCGGGCCGCGGCGCGCGCCCGATGAACCAGAGGAAGTGCTGCGCCATGTCGGCGAGGTCGCGCGGCTGCGGCACGATCGACGACGGCCCCCAGAGAATGCCGTAGTCCTTGTCCATGACGACACGCCTGAGGAGCCGCCAGACGTGCGTCAGGAAGACGGCGATCAGGATGATGGCGAAGAGGCGGTGCAGGGTGCCGGCGGACTCGAAGCCGCCGAACGCGCGCGCCACGACGGAGGCCCACGGCGCGTGGCTGAAGAGCAGCGGCATACCGGTCGAGGCGAGCCCAAGAAAACTGAGCATGAGGAAGCCGTGGAGAATCCTGTCGGCGCGATCGAACCGGCGCACCCAGCGCACGGCTACCTCAGTCGGCGCGCTCATCGCGAGCCTCCTCGGCGCCGGCAGCCTCCCCGGACTCTTCCCCCGTCACCTGCGGTACGACAGGCGCGGGACGGGGACCCGTCGCGCGGCGCGCGCGGCGCACCCGTATCTCTTTCGAGAACCACAACGTAGTGTGGAGTCCGAAGAACGTGAACACGCCCGCCAGCAGCAGCTGCATCGTGCGCGCGGCATAGTAGAGCACCGGACTGCCCGTCCGATCGTGCTTGTCGGCGTGCGGATCGAACTTCACGAAGTTCTCGTTGGCCCGCTGGTGGCACCTGCCGCAGGTCTCGACGAGCCGTCCGGGCGAGATCGGCGAGCGGGGATCGCTCGCGGGCAGAATTTCGTGCGCGCCATGGCAGTCGGCGCAGCCGGCGACGGTACGAAATCCGAGATTCGTGACCTGCCCGTGGAACGTGTCGCGGAACGTCGCGACCCGATCCGCGTGGCACGTCCCGCACTGGCCGATCACCGAGAGCTGCCACGCGGTCGAATCTGCGCGCTGAATCGCGTGCGCCGTATGGCAGGTCTGGCACGCCGGCGCGCCGGTGTTCCCTTTCGCCAGCACCGCGCCGTGGATTCCCGCATTGAACTTGGTGGCAATTCCCTCGTGGCACGTGCCACACGTGGTCGGAACGTGCGCGGTCGACACGCGGCTTCTCGGATCGTCAGGGCCGAACACGTCGTGCGCACCGTGACAGTCGCTGCACGTCGGAGCGACCGTCAGGCCGCTTCTCGACAGCGCGCGGCCGTGGATGCTGTCGGCAAACGCCGCCGCCACTTCTCCCGAGATCCCGGCCTGCGTCGTGAGCGCCGGATCCCCATGGCACCGCGAGCAGGTCGCGGCGATGTTCAGGTGGTACGTGCTCGACTGCGAGTCGGACGAGGGCAGGATGTCGTGCATGCCGTGGCAGTCGACGCACGCCGCCGCGGACGCCGAGCCGCTCGCGCGCGCCTGCGCGTGCACACCCTCGCGGTACTTCTCCACCGCCTCCGAATGGCACGTCGCGCAGTCCACCCGGGCGAGCTTCTCGGGATGCGGGAACTCGACGTTCGTCGCCAGGTCGGTGTGGCAGTCCACGCAGGAGAGGATCCCGTGAATCGACTTCTCGAAAACACCGGGCGTCACGACGACGGGCCGCCCGTCGGCCCGCGCGGCCGAGGCGTCTTCATGGCAGATCAGGCAGTCGGCGTTGGCCGGCGCCGCCTGGGCCGCAGCCTGAGCTGCGCCTGGCGCCGCGGCGGCCGTGGAAGGCAGCGCCCGGACCGGGAGCGCCAGCGCGAGCGCCCACACGACCACTGCGTACGCGACCACGCGGTGTCCCATCACGGTTCTCCATGCCGGCAGCCACCCGGACGGCGGCCAGCCGGCAGGGGGAAGACTACTTCGTTTTCAGGGATTGCAGACAAACAGCCGCGAAACGACACGGTCGAGGTCCCCGCCGTCGTCCTGATCCAGCGCCGCCTCGAAGCGGGCGGCAATGGCTCTGGTGACCTCGACGCTGATGGCGTCGACCTCGGCTCGCGCGGCCGGCGGAAGCGACGCGGTCTTCCTGCGGAGCCGGTGCAGTTCCGTCCGGCAGACCTCTTCAAAGTGTTCGTGGAGCGCGCGGGCTGTCGGACTCATTCTCTTCCCCTTTGGCAAAGGCAATGCCTGGGAGGATCAGGCCGAATTCAGGCCAGAATACGCAGATATTCGCAGTATTTTCGCTCCGCGTATCAGGCGCATGACGGTTACCCGGCAGAACCACCGGGCATATCGCTTGCTCGTCGGTGGGTGGAGAGTGTGCAGGGAGGATGTATGCCGGCAACGCAGTCGATTCGACACGTCCCGTGGACCTGCCGCTGGGGGACCTTCGGAGGGCCGCTGGCTGGTTCCGGTGTCCCCGCACAGGGCTTCGTTTTCTGGATTTGCCGCCACCCGGAGATCGGCGGTCCGCGTGCGCTCGACCGCGGTGCGTGCGAAGAGTGCTCCTGGTGGGAACCCTGCGAGCAGTACAGAAACGCGAACTGACAATCCGCCGAATCGCGTTGCAGGCCCGCGCCGATCGGAATGATGGCGCGCTATCGTTTCATGGGCGCACGGCGGCGGAACAGCCGGAAGGTATCTCCACGTTCGACCTGCTGCGCCAGGTAGCAGATGTCGCTGCACTGGACCGAATAGTGGTAGCCGAGCTGGTCCTCGCGATCGGTGACCTCTTCCCATTCCTCTTCGAGCCCCACTATCGCATTCGCGGCCCCCGCCAGCTGCTCTGGCCTGGCACCAGGAAACCGCTTGCGCAGAACCGTCAGCACTTTCTCACGGTCAACCATACGGCCTCCCGACTTGCCGGACCCTGACGAGTCCCTTGACGACAAGAGCACATTCGAGGAGTCGCAATGCCAATGCCAGCCGGACGAGTCCTGGCATGCTGGAAATGCACGGAAAATGACGGGTTGCGCGCTCGACACCTGCGCCGGCGCCGAAATCGCAGGGATGGCCGACGGAATCCCGGCGGCCGGGAGCGGTTTCGGAGCGAATGGGCTGTCGATCCTTCGCGTTCGTGAATCATCCGGGCCGGTCGGGTAGCGGCGTCGGCTGGGAGAGCTGGTGGCGACTTCGCGCCGGCTGCGGGATATAGTCTGAAAGCACGGCTCGGGGAGCTACATGGCGCTCTACCCTACGATCTTCTGCGCAATCGACTTCTCGGTGCATTCGCGAACGGCGCTTCGAATCGCGCTGGACCTGGCCTCGCGCGCGGGCTCCCGCGTCATCGCCTTCCACACCATCGACCTGCTCCTCGCGCAGGCCGCCGCGGCTGTCTACGACGATCGCAGGCTCAGGGAAGATGCCGAGGCGGAGCTGCGGAACCTGGTGCGGTCGATGGGAGCCTCACAAGCCGTCCGGGACGTGGTCGTGGACGTGGGACGGCCGGAGCAGGCGATCGTTGCCGCGGCTCGCGAACGCCATGCGGATCTCATCGTGATGGGCACGCAGGGCCTCGGCGGCCTGCGCAAGGTGTTCTTCGGATCGGTCACCGAGAAGGTGCTCCGGGAGTCGGAGATACCGGTGCTCGCAGCGAGAGCTGACGGGTATGACGGAACGGAGGCCTGGTGCACCGGTGTCGTCGCAGCCGTGGAGTTCGACGGGACTCTCGACGCGGTCGTGCGGCACGCCAGGGCGTTTTGCGACGAGTTCGACCTTCCGCTCACGCTGGTGCACGTCGTCCGCCCGCTTCGCGCGCTGCCGCAGTACACCGACGCGCTCGGCGCGGCCCAGGAAGCACGCATCCAGGAGGCCCGGGCACGGCTCGAGGAGGTGGCCGCAACTCGAGGCGATCGAAGACGCGTGGGGACGGAGGTTCGTACCGGGGCGCCCGACGAGGAGATCGCTGCGGCCGCCAGCGCGTCGCCAGGCCGGATCGTCGTCATCGGCACAGGCGGAGGACGGATGCTCCACCGACCTGGATCAACCGCCTACCGCGTGTTGTCGCTCTCCAGCTGCCCGGTGCTCGCGGTGCCATGAGTGGCCTTTTCCCTTATTCCTTCTTCCTTCTTCCTTATTCCTTTGCCACAGCCACCAGCGGCCCCTGAGTTACCGCGCGTTCCTGCCGAAACAGCCAGTCCAGCCACGCCTCCAGGCCCTGGCCGCTCCTGGCAGAGATCTCGATCGCTCTGGGATCGGGCATCACGCGTGCGAGCGACGCGCGTATCCGTTCCACGCTGATCTCGGCCATGTGCGGAAGGAGATCGACCTTGGTGATGAGCACGAGGTCCGCCTTGTTGAACATCACGGGGTATTTGAGCGGCTTGTCCTCCCCCTCCGTGATCGACAGCAGCACGACGTTGGCAGCCTGGCCGAGATCGTAGACGGCCGGGCAGACGAGGTTGCCGACGTTCTCGATGAAGAGGTAGTCGAGATCGCTCCAGGCCAGGTGGTGCAGTGCATGGTGCACCATCGCGGCATCGAGGTGGCAGGCCGATCCCGTGGTGATCGATCTCGCCCGGATGCCTGCGGCCTCGAGCCTGTTGGCGTCGTTGTCGGTGGCGAGATCCCCGGCGAGGGCGCCGATCCGGCGGCGGCCGGCCAGCGCCAGCGCGGTCGACTCGAGCACGGCGGTCTTGCCGGCCCCGGGCGAGCCCATCACGTTGACCGCAAGCACGCCGCTCTCGAAGAAGTGGTAGCGGTTGTGCTCCGCCTGCCGCTCGTTTCCGGAGAGAATCCGCTCATGCACGTCGACCGGCACGACGTTCGGATCGCCGCAGCCGCACGTCCCACACATCACGCCACCTCCATTTCGATCCGTTCCAGCAGAATCTCGTCCCCCTCGCGCAGCCGCGCCGCGCCGCCGCAGGACTGACATCGGAGCGCGCCGCCGCGCTCGACCGTTCGGCCGCAATCGCGGCAATCCCAGACGGCCGGCACGGCGCTGATGTCGAGCGGCGCGCGCGCGCAGATCGTCCGCTCGCGGAACGTCAGATAGGCGGTGTGGAGCAGCTCGGGCTCGACGCCGGACAGCTCGCCGATGCGCACCACGACGCGCTCCACGGCCGTCGCGTTGCGTGCAGCGGCTTCGGCCTCGACGCGCTCCATCAGCGCCTGGACGATCGAATACTCGTGCAACGTCAGCTCACCTCAAACTGCGGTTCCCGCTTGTCGAAAAACGCCCGCAGCCCCTCGGCGAATTCCGGGCCGTCCGCGCTGCGCGCGAGCTGCTCGAGCTCCTGATCCAGGTGATAGTCCAGCCGATCGACGCCGGCCGCCTGGTTCATGAGCGACTTCGCCACCGCATACGCGCGCACGGGACCCGCCGCGAGCCTCTGCGCGAGCGCCAGCACCTCATCGTCGAACCGCTCCACGGGATGGACCGCCGTGATCAGGCCGATCTCGAGCGCCCGGTCCGCATCGAGCCTGGGGTTGAGCAGGACCAGTTCCAGGGCGCGGCGCAAGCCGACGAGCCGGGGCAGGAAGAACGTGGAGCTTTCGGCGCCGGTCAGGCCGGTCCTCGAGTACGCCCACTCGAAGCGCGCGCGCGACGATGCGATCACCAGGTCGCAGCACATCGCCAGCCCCAGCCCTCCCGCCGCCGCCATGCCGTCGACCGCTGCGATGAAGGGCTTCGGCGCGCGGCGGATCTCGGAGATCGTGCTGTGCAAGTACTCGAGGATCTGCTTGAAGACCTCGCCGAATCCGCCCGGCACCTCGCGCGCGTCCGGCTGCAGATAGCCCAGATCGCCGCCCCGGCCTCCCGCGTGGATGTACTTGAGGTCGGCGCCGCTGCAGAAGATCCCGCCGGTGCCCCGCAACACGACGACGCGGATTTGCTCGTCGCGCGCGAATCGGAGCGCGGCCCGCCTGAGGTCCTGGGCCGTGAGCACGTCGAGCGAGTTGAACCGCGCCGTGCGATCGATGGTGATGAAGCCGATCGAATCGATGCGTTCGGTCGTGATGTTCGTCATCTGCGTCTCCGCGGTCCCGCATTCACAACGCACCCTGCAGAGTGCGCAGGAGTGAGATCTGGCCGCCCGGCGCGCCGGCTTCGTCGGCTAACAGATCCTCGGCAGCAGCTCGCCGTCGGGCTCCGAGAGAAGCCGCCTGCCGAATCCGGTGTCGAGCACGATCGTTCCCGGCATGTCCGCCGAGCAGGTGCCGACGATCGCGGCTTCGCGGCCGAGCGGATGGGCGCGGATGGCATCGAGCACGTCCATGGCCGCCGCGGGCCTGACACCGATCACTGCCTTGCCCTCGTTGGCGATGAACAGCGGATCGATGCCGAGCAGCTCGGCGGCCGCCCGCACTTCGTCGCGGACGGGAACCGCCATCTCGTCCAGCAGGATCCCGACGCGGCTCTTCTCCGCCATCTCGTGGAGCACGCTCGCGAGCCCGCCGCGCGTCGGGTCCTTCATGGCGACGATGGCGTCGCCGCCCGCGTCGAGCGCGGCGCGGACGAGAGAATTGAGCGGCGCGACGTCCGACCGCAGCGTTCCGCCGAGATCGAGCTGGTGGCGCGCGGCCATCACGGCGATGCCGTGATCGCCGAGGGTGCCGGTGACGATGAGCCGATCCCCCGCCGCGAGGCCGTTGTCGCCGACCACTCGCGCGGCCAGACCGACGCCGGTCGTGTTGAGCACGACGCCGTCCACCTCGCCGCGGCCCATCACCTTCGTGTCGCCGGTCACGATCGATGCGCCGGCCTCGGCGCAGGCTTCGGCCATCGAGCGGCGGATCGCCTTCAACGAGTCGAGCGGAAATCCTTCCTCGACGATCAGCCCGCACGTGAGACCCAGAGGCTCGGTCGCCCCCATCATGGCCAGGTCGTTGACCGTGCCGCAGATCGACAGCCGGCCGATGTCGCCGCCGGGGAACACGACGGGGTGGATGACGTGCGAGTCGGTCGTGACGATGAGCCAGCGGTCCCCGAACGGAAGTGCCGCCCCGTCGTCCATCGGCGCGGCGGCGGGCGAGTCGCGATCGACGAGCAGCTGCTCGATGAGCAGGCGCATCGAGCGGCCGCCGGCGCCGTGCTTCATGGCAATCCGGTCGACGCGCGTCGTGGTGCTCATGACCGGCCTCCTGCCCTGATCCCCACGGTGCTCGCAAGCTCGGGCTTCGATCCGTACTGGTGCCAGATCCGGCACGTGCCCTCGCTGCTCACCATGCAGGCGCCGACCGGGCTCTCCGGAAGGCACTCGCGCCCGAACAGGCGGCAGTCCGACGGGGACATGATGCCGGCCATGATGTCGCCGCAGATGCACTCGCTGGCGAGCGCGGGCGGCGCTTCGTCCCAGAGCTGCGAGAGGTCGATCCTGAACTGGCGCCTCGCATCGAGGCGGGCGAACTCGTCCCGAAGCCGGAGGTTGCCGTTGGGCACGTGCGCGATGCCGCGCCAGCGCCCCCCTATCGGCTTGAAGACCCGCCAGAGCTGCTCCTGGGCGCGCCGGTTGCCTTCCTTCGTCACGCAGCGCGGGAACATGTTCTCGACCGCCGGCCTGCCGTCGCGCACCAGCTCGACGAGCCGGACCAGCGCGGCGAGGATATCCAGCGGCTCGAACCCGCCGACGACGACCGGGAGCTGCTGGCGCTCGACGAAGTCCTCGAAGACCCCCCATCCCGTGATCGTGGCCGCGTGCCCGGCCGCCAGGAACCCCTCGACACGGGTCTCGGGCATCTCGGCGACGATCTCCATCACCGGCGGGATGTACTTGTGCGCCGAGAGCACGAAGAAGTTGGGCGGCGGGTCG
>DATIEW010000452.1:0-9785 GCA_035455585.1 Vicinamibacterales bacterium
AGTTGAAGGTTGGACGTTCCTTCGTAGATCTGACCGATCTTCGCGTCGCGGAACAGCTTCTCGACCGGGTACTCCTTGACGAAGCCGTTGCCGCCGAAGAGGTTCACCGCCAGCGACGAGACCCGCTCGGCCACCTCCGACGAGAAGATCTTGCAGATGGCGGCTTCCTGGAGGAACGGCCGGCCGGCATCCCGCAGCCGCGCGGCGTTGTAGACGGTCAGGGTCGCCGCCTCCACCTCCACCGCCGCCCGCGCGATCTGGTGCTGAACGGTCTGGAACTCCGCGATCGGTCTGCCGAACTGCTTCCGCTCTTTCGTGTACCCGATGCTGTGTTCGAGGGCCCCCCTCGCCAGGCCGATCATCTGCGCGCCGATGCCGATGCGCCCCTCGTTGAGCGTCTCGATCGCGACCTTGTACCCCTTGCCGACCTCGCCGAGCACGCTGGCCTTCCCCACGCGGCAGTCCTCGAGGATCAACTCGCAGGTGCTGCTGGCGCGGATGCCGAGCTTGTCTTCCTTCCTGCCGACCGAGAAACCGGCGGTCCCCCGCTCGAGGAGAAACGCCGTGATGCCGCGGTAGCCCGCCTCGGGGTTGACCGTCGCGAAGACGATGAACAGGTCGGCCTCGTTGCCGTTGGTAATCCAGAGCTTGCGGCCGGTCAGGACGTACGAGTCGCCAGTTTCTCGTGCCCGCGTGGCCAGCGCGAAGGCGTCGCTGCCCGAGCCCGCCTCCGACAGCGCGTAGGCGCCGACGGTCGCCGAGGCCAGCTTCGGCAGGTAGCGCCGCTTCACGTCGTCGCTGCCCCAGCGGAGCAGGGCGTTGATGACGAGCGTGTTCTGGACGTCCACCAGGACGCCGATGGACGGATCCACGCGGGACAGCTCCTCGACGGCCAGCACCGAGTGGAAGAACCTGCCGCCCGAGCCGCCGAAGGCCTCGGGGATCTCGATGCCCATCACACCCAGCTGAAAGAGCTGCTCGACGAGCGATGCGGGGATCTTCGCGTGTTCGTCCATCTCGCGGACGAGCGGCCGGACCTGCGCCTCGGCGAACTCCCGGACGCTGTTCCGGAACATGACCTCGTCGTCTGCGAGGACCGTCAACGGCTGAGCGTGGTCGATGATCTGTTCAGTCACAGCGGTCCAACCGCCTATGGGCCTGTGGGACGGCCAATGTTATCATTGCCGGGAGGCGCTGCCAGACGTCATCGGGAAGCCGCGCATCGCCAGAGCACGTCATAACGCCATGCGGACTCTCCTCCGACTCGCCGCCGGAATCCTGGTCGTCCTTTTCGCGGCTTCTGCGCCCTCTGCCGTACCGGCGGAGAGAGCAGCCTCGACCGGGGCGGCCGACCAGTCACAAGCCCAGCCGCCGCCGGCACAGCCGCCGGCCCAGCAGGAGCCGGAACGGGCTCAGCAGCCCATCCGGACGGGCATCAACTTCGTCCGCGTCGACATCATCGTCACCGGACGGGACGGCAATCCGGCGCTGGATCTGAAGCCGGAGGAGTTCAGCATCTTCGAGGACGGCAAGCCGCAGAAGATCGAGACGTTCAGCGTCGTGAACATCGACGCGGCGTCGCAGGTCGACATGCCGGCCCCGATTGAAATCCGATCGGCGTACGACGAGGAGCGCGAGGCGGCTCGCGAAGACGTCCGGCTCTTCCTCATCCTCCTCGACGACTATCACGTCCGGCGCGGCAACGACATGGTCATACGCGAGCCGCTCATCGAGTTCATCCAGAATCAGTTGTCGCCGGCCGACATGGTGGCCATCATGTACCCCCTCACGCCGGTGAGGGACCTCACCTTCACCCGGAACCGAAGGGGCCTTTCCAGCGCCATCGCGAACTTCGAGGGCAGGCGCTTCAACTACGAGCCGCGCAACGAGTTCGAAGAGCGCTACGCCTACTATCCCGCGGCGATGGTCGAGAAGATCCGGACCGACGTCACCATGAGCGCGCTGCGCGCCGCGGCCGTGAAGCTGGGGGGGATGCGCGAGGGGCGCAAGTCGATCATCTTCGTGAGCGAGGGCTTCACCGGCACGCTGCCGCCGCAGCTCAACGATCCCGTGGCGGCGTTTCCGGGTCTCGGGAACCCGGCGCGCGGACGGACGGATGTCGGCGTCAGCGAGCGCGCGGAGTTCCTCAACAACACCCAGATGATCTCGGATCTTACGGAGGTCTTCAGGGAAGCGACCCGGAACAACACGTCGATCTACCCTGTCGATCCCCGCGGGCTGGCGGCCTTCGAGTACGACATCAACCAGGGCATCGGCCTTCAGATGGACCGCCGGCACCTCGAGGCGTCGCTCGACACGCTGCGCGCGCTGGCCGAGAACACGGATGGCCGCGCCATCATCAACAGGAACGACCTGGCCGTCGGCATGAAGCAGATCATCCGCGATTCGAGCGGCTACTACCTCATCGGGTACAACTCCACGGAGGCGCCCACCGACGGGAAATTCCACGAGATCAAGGTGCGTGTCAGCCGGCGCGGCGTCGACGTCCGGGCCCGGAAGGGCTACTGGGCGTACACGGCCGAGGACGCGGCGCGCGCCACGGGGCCCCCGAAACCGGATGCGCCGGCGGCGGTGACGGCGGCGCTCACCGCCATTGCCGAGCCCCCGCGCGGGCGCCCCGCACGGTTCTGGGTCGGCACATCGAAGGCCGACAGCGGGCGTACGAAGGTCACGTTCGCCTGGGAGCCGATTCCGCCCGCACCCGGAGAGCGGCGTGACCCGTCGGACGCACCGGTCCGCGTCATGGTCACGGCGATGGCTCCTGACGGCCGGCCGCTCTTCCGGGGGCGGATTCCCGAGGAGGACGGCAGCGGCGGCGCGGACAGGCCGCCTGGTGCCGATACTGTCCGGCGCGCGGCCGCCGCGAGTTTCGAGGCGCCTCCCGGGCGCGTGCAGATGCGGATGGTGGTCGAGGGCGCCGACGGGCGCGTGATCGATTCCGCGGTCCGGGAGATGACGCTGCCCGATTTCACGGGCGTCGAGCTGTCGTTCGGCACGCCGGTCGTGTTTCGCGCGCGCACGCCCCGCGAGATCCAGACCATCAGGAACAGCGCCGAAGCTGTTCCGACTGCGGACCGCCACTTCAGCCGTACGGACCGCCTCCTGATCCGTACGCCGGCGTACGCGCCGGGCGGGGCCGTGCCGGTCGTGACCGCGCGGCTGCTCAATCGCAACGGGGATTCGATGGCGGATCTGCCGGTGCAGACATCCCCGGGCGGCGCGGAAATCGACTACGGCCTGTCCAGCCTCGCCGTCGGCGATTACATCATCGAGCTGACCGCTCGGACCGAGTCCGGACAGGCGCAGGAGCTGATCGCGTTCAAGGTCGGCCGCTAGTGTGGACACCACACTAGTTGCCCGATTCCATACTTGTTGGGAGTTGGGAGTTGGGAATCGGGAGTTGTGATAACGTGGACGCCCTTCACAAGGAGGGCGTTTCATGCTTGCCGTCGACGGTGCCCCGCGTGCCTCTGGCTACATCCGTGACCTGATCACGGAAGTCAAGGCCAAGAACCCTGCCGAGCCGGAATTCCATCAGGCCGTCACCGAAGTGCTCGAGTCGCTCGATCCCGTGCTCGAGCGGCGCCCGGAGTATCGCAGCGCACGAATCCTCGAACGGATCGTCGAGCCCGAGCGTGTTCTGATGTTCCGCGTCCCGTGGCAGGACGATGCGGGGACGGTTCATGTCAACCGCGGCTACCGGATCGAGATGAACAGCGCGATAGGGCCGTACAAGGGCGGGCTGCGGTTTCATCCCTCGGTCAATCTCGGCATCCTCAAGTTCCTCGCGTTCGAGCAGGTCTTCAAGAACTCGCTCACCACGCTGCCGATGGGCGGCGGCAAGGGCGGATCCGACTTCGATCCCAAGGGGAAGAGCGACAACGAGGTCATGCGTTTCTGTCAGAGCTTCATGACGGAGCTTTCCAGGCACATCGGGCCAGACACGGACGTCCCCGCCGGTGACATCGGCGTGGGCGGCCGCGAGATCGGCTATCTGTTCGGACAGTACAAGCGGCTGAGGAACGAGTTCACCGGCGTGCTGACGGGCAAGGGCCTCAACTGGGGCGGATCGCTGATCCGGCCGGAGGCGACCGGGTACGGCGCTGTCTATTTCGCGGCGGAAATGCTCGCGACCCGTGGCGAAACGCTCGAGGGCAAGGCCTGTCTCGTCTCGGGCAGCGGCAACGTCTCGCAGTACACCGTCGAGAAGCTGCTGGACCTGGGGGCCAGGCCGGTCACGCTGTCCGACTCGAGCGGGTACATCTACGACGAGGAAGGAATCGACAAGGAGAAGCTGGCCTTCCTGATGGACCTGAAGAACGTCCAGCGGGGCCGGATCAAGGAGTTCGCCGACAAGTTCAGGAGCGCCACCTACACGCCGGTGGATCCGTCGCTCGATCACAACCCGTTGTGGGCGCACAAGGCACACTGCGCGTTCCCGAGCGCCACCCAGAACGAGATTAACGGGAAGGACGCGCAGAACCTGCTCGACGCCGGCGTCTACGTCGTGTCGGAAGGGGCGAACATGCCGACGACGCTGGATGGCGTGCAGAAGTTCCTGACGGCGAAGATCCTCTACGCGCCGGGCAAGGCCGCCAACGCAGGCGGCGTCGCCACCTCCGGGCTGGAGATGTCGCAGAACAGCATGCGGCTGAGCTGGAGCCGCGCGGAGGTGGACGAGCGGCTGCACGGGATCATGAAGGCGATCCACAGGGCGTGCTGGGAGACGGCCGGGCAGTTCGGGGCGCCTGGCAATTACGTGATGGGCGCCAACATCGCGGGATTCCTGAAGGTGGCCGACGCGATGATGGACCAGGGTCTGGTGTAGACGCATCTGGCTGGCGGGTCCCAGCGCTCCAGCGCACTCCCGCTAGCCAGAAACGTCTAGACTGGCAAGAGCGAGCGACGCTCCGCCTCTAGGATCCGAGCCCGTACCCGGCGATGGCCGACTTCTTTCTCCCTCCAGGCAAGCGGCTGCCGACCCTGCAGGACGTCAGCCGCTTCCGCATCCACGACATCCTGCTCGTCTCCACGCTCTACGACTCGTTCATGCTGTCGGAAGACGGGCAGTTGAGCGAAGCGATCCTGCGCGAGTTCATCAACCTCGATCCGTACGACGTGCCGGCAATCGCGCGTGTCTCGACCGGTGGTGAGGCGCTGGAGGTGGCGCGGGACGCGAGCCGGCCGGACCTGGTCGTCATGTCGATGCAGATCGGCGACATGCGCGCGCCCGAGCTGGCGGCGCGCCTGCGCCAGAACAACCTGGCGGCACCGCTGGTCGCGCTGGCCCACGATGCCCAGGACCTCGAGGGGCTCCAACCCGCCCAGCCGGGCATGCTGGACCGCGTTTTCCTCTGGCAGGGAGACTTCCGTATCCTGCCAGCCATCGTGAAGGACGTCGAGGACCGGAGGAACGTCGCGGTCGACACCGGCGAGATGGGCGTTCAGGCGATCATCGTCATCGAAGACAACGTCGGGTTCTACTCCTCGTTCCTGCCGGCAATCTACGCCGAGCTGGTGCGCCATTCGCAGGCGCTCGCGCCCGAAGGGCTCAACGCGTCGCAGCGGCTGCTGCGCATCCGGGCCCGGCCGAAGATCCTCCTGTGTCACACCTACGAGGAGGCCTGGAGCTACTTCGAGAGCTACGAGGAGCACATCCTCGGCGTCATCTCCGACATGGAGTTCCCGCGGGACGGCCGGCTGTGCGCGGATGCCGGAGTGGAGTTCGCCCGCCGGATCCGTTCACGCCAGTCGGATGTGCCGGTCATGCTGCAGTCGGCGACGCCGGATGCCGAGCCCGAGGCGCGCGCGGCGGGGGCGGCGTTCCTCCGGAAGGGGTCGCCCACGCTTCTCCACCAGCTGCAGGAATTCATGAGTCAGAATTTCGGGTTCGGCGACTTCGTCTTCCGCACGGCCGGCGGCGTGACCACCGGCCGTGCGGCGACGCTCAAGGGCCTGGAGGAGCAGCTCCGCGTGGCGCCGCCCGAGAGCATCGCCTATCATGCCGAACGCAATCACTTCTCGACCTGGCTCAAGGCCCGCACCGAGTTCGCCCTCGCATACCGCCTGCGGCCGCGCAAGCTCTCCGACTATCCGACGGTCGAGGACCTGCGCAGAGATCTAATCCGGGAGATCCACGAGTACCGCCGCAGGCTGAACCGCGGGATCGTGGCCGACTTCACGCCGGAGTCGTTCGATCCGGCCGCGAGCTTCTGCCGGATCGGCGCCGGGTCGCTCGGCGGCAAGGGCCGCGGCCTCGCGCTCGTCAACCTGCTGGTCACCGAGCACGAGCTCGACCGGGCGTTTCCCGGCGTCCAGCTCTCGGTGCCGCCGGCCATCGTCATCGGCACGGAAGTCTTCGATCGGTTTCTCGAGGACAACAACCTTCGCGAGCTGGCCATCCGGTGCGGCGAGGATGCCGAGGTGGCACGCGCGTTTGCGTCGGCGTCTCTGCCGGCGGAGGTGACCGACAGGCTGGGCGCGTATCTCGCCCTCGAACGCCGCCCGATCGCCGTCCGCTCGTCGAGCCTGCTCGAAGATTCGCGGTATCAGCCCTTCGCTGGCGTGTACGACACGTGGATGCTCGCCAACGGGCATCCGAGCCCGAGCGTGCGCCTCGTGTCGCTGCTCGACGCGATCAAGAAGGTCTACGCCTCGACGTTCTCCCGCCGCGCCAAGTCGTATCTGGCCGCGTCGCCGTACCGGCTGGAGGAAGAGAAGATGGCGGTGATCATCCAGCGGGTGGTCGGAGCCAGGCATGGCGATCGCTACTATCCCGATATCGCCGGCGTCGCCCGTTCGCACAACTTCTATCCGGTGCCGCCGTTGAGGCCCGAGGACGGCATCGCGGCCGTCGCCCTCGGGCTCGGCGCCACGGTCATCGAGGGCGCGATGTGCTTCCGGTTCTGCCCGCGCTATCCGCAGCGGCCCGTCCAGTTCCTCTCGGTCGAACAGATGGTGCACGACTCGCAGCGGCAGTTCCATGCGCTCCCGCTGGATCCGACGCCAGCAGGCGACAAGCCGCTCGAGCCGGTCCGATACGGGCTCGAAGCGGCCGAGCGCGACGGCACGCTGGCCGCGGTCGGCTCGACCTACTCGCCGGAGAACCACGCGATCCACGACGGCATCTCGCGCCCCGGCGTACGCCTGGTGACGTTCGCCCCGATTCTCAAACACCGCGTGTTCCCGCTGGCGGAGATCCTCGTGCGCCTCCTCGAGGTGTGTTCGGAGGCGACCAGGACGCCGGTGGAGATCGAGTTTGCCTTGACGCTGTCGACGCCGCCCGGGGCGCCAAAGGAATTCGGCTTTCTGCAGGTCCGGCCGGTGGCCGTCTCGCGGGATCTCGCCGAGCTGGAGGTTGGCGGCGTGGACGCGGCACAGCTCCTCTGCAGCAGCTCGGCGGTGCTCGGCCATGGCACGATCGAAGGCATTCGGGACCTCATCGTCGTCGACGCCCATCGCTTCGATAGAGGGCGCAGCGGGGAGGTGGCGCGCCAGGTCGCACGGCTGAATGCGGCGCTGGCCGCGCAGGATGTCCCCTACGTGCTCATCGGGGTAGGCAGATGGGGGTCGATCGAGCCGTTCCTCGGGATTCCCGTCACGTGGGACCAGATTTCGGGCGCACGGGTGATCGTCGAGGCAGGGTTCCGCGATTTCACGGTCACGCCGTCGCAGGGAAGCCACTTTTTTCAGAACCTCACCGCGCGCAACGTCGGGTATTTCACCGTCAACGCCGAGCGCGGCGAAGGATTCGTCGACTGGGAGTGGCTGGCGGCACAGCCCGCGGTGACGGAGCTGCCCTTCGTGCGCCACGTCCGGCTGGCGTCGCCGGTCGTCGTGCGCATGAACGGGCGGAAGCAGCGGGGAATCATTCTCAAATGCTGAGTGCTGAATGCTGAATGGATGAAGGACGATGCCCTCGTGCTTTTTCGTGACCGATCTCCACGGGCGGGTCGGGCAGTACCGGGCTCTGGCCCGGTTGATCGAGGCTGAGCGGCCGGCGGCGGTCTTCCTGGGCGGGGACCTGCTGCCGCACATGGGCTCCCGCGCCCCGGCGGGAACGGGCGGTCATTTCATCGAGGAGTTCCTGCAGCCGCTGTTCCTCGGCGTGCGCGAGCGGCTTGCTGGCGCCGCGCCCCGCGTGTTCGCAATCTTCGGCAACGACGATCCCCGGTGCGCGGAACCAGCGCTGGCAGCCGGCGAACGCTCTGGCGCCTGGATTCACGCGCACAACCGGCGCGTGTCGTGGGAGGGTTTCGACGTGTACGGCTACGCGTTCGTGCCGCCGACGCCGTTCCTGCTGAAGGACTGGGAGCGCTACGACGTCTCGCGGCACGTGGATCCCGGCGCGGTGTCGCCGGAGGAGGGTTTGCGCACGGTCGAGGTCCCGGCGCACGAGATCCGGCACGCGACCATTCAGAAAGACCTCGATGCGCTCACCGCCGGCGCCGACCTCGGCCGGGCGATCGTGCTGTTCCATACGCCGCCGTACCGGACGGCGCTCGATCGGGCCGCGCTCGACGGCCGCATGATCGACCACGTGCCGCTCGAGGTCCACGTCGGGAGCATTGCCGTGCGGCGCCTGATCGAGGAGCGCCAGCCGCCGGTCACGCTCCACGGACACATCCACGAATCGGCGCGGTTGACCGGGGCCTGGATGGAGCAGCTCGGAAGGACGACCGCGATCTCGGCTGCCCACGACGGTCCGGAGCTCGCGCTCGTCCGATTCGACCCGGATCGGGCGCCGCAGGCCACCCGCGAGCTGGTCGAGTTATGAGTAATGAGTTGTGAGTTGTGAGGGTGAGAAGAAACGGATCAACTCCCAATCTCCAACTCCGAACACCCAAAGAGATCAAGGTTGGCAGCACTCTCTGGAACTCGAAGAGGTCTTCAGAGCACCAGGCGCGTGTAACGCATCGGGTTCCGGCAACCAAGCCCGGGTCAGGTGCCTTGGTCGTTTGGGAGTTGGTAGTTGGGAGTTGATGCAATGCGCAGCGGCCGGGCCGGATCGGTCACCGCCCCGATCTTCGCCGCGTAGCTGGACTGCCGGGCGATGTCGTCGTCGGTGACGAAGTGAACGTCGAGGAGGCCGTCCGAGCGGCGGCCGGTGCGCAGGTAGTTCAGCTCCGTGAGCGCCCGACTCCAGCCTTCCAGCCAGAGCGCGAGCGCCCGGCGATCCTCGGCTGACCCGCTGACGTGGACGAGCAGATCGATGTCGCTGGCGGGGCCGGCGGTCGCGTTCTTGGTGCT
Organism: Vicinamibacterales bacterium; assembly: GCA_035455585.1. Classification (GTDB taxonomy): domain Bacteria; phylum Acidobacteriota; class Vicinamibacteria; order Vicinamibacterales; family 2-12-FULL-66-21; genus DATIEW01. Next base: position 9,271 of record DATIEW010000452.1, read on the forward strand.
GCCGAAGACGTACATGGCCTTGATGCCGAACCGCGCGGGGTCGGCGGCCGCGGCGATACGTTCCGCCATTTCCAGCCGCCAGCGCCAGTGTTCGGCCGCGCCTGGCGGGGCCTGGGCAAGCGAAGGCGCGATTCCGGACCACGAGGGCCGGTCCGCCGCGCCAGGCCCTCCGGCCGGCTCGGCGAACATGCCGAGCGCTTCCTCGGTATCCGCGTTCATCAGCACGCGCAGGATCAGGCCTCGTGTCGCAGCCGGAACATCGATGACGCGCACCGCCGCTGCCAGATGAACGTACTCCGGCACGAGATCGCCCAGCACGCTCGGCGCCCGGCGCAGGAACTCGTCGTTGAAAACCACGCCGTGTTCGCCCGGGAAGATCGGCAGGTAGCGGATAGCCGACTCGACGAGGTCCTGGAAGAAGTGCGTGCCGAATGACAGCTCCGGCACGTAGCTGCCGCGGCGCGCGGCGACCTCCATCAGCATGGCGGCGTTGTTGATGTCCGAGTAGGTCACGC
>DATIEW010000453.1:0-2371 GCA_035455585.1 Vicinamibacterales bacterium
CAACGGTGGACGCGCCCTCTCGCCGGCGAATGAGCACGAAGCCGAGCACGATCACCACCGCGGCCCACAGCACGCTGCCGTCACCCACGATGTCGTACGGATAGTTCCATGAGTTGATGAGGAACACGAACGCCACGGCGATGACGGCGAGCGTGATGATGCGTCCGGCGGTCAGGCCCAGCCGACGGAGGAGGCTCTCGACGATCGAGGCGTCATGACCCTGCGCCGGCACCATCAGCCAGGCGATGAGGTAGAGGACCGCTCCCGCACCGCCGAAGATCATCAGCCCGACGAATGCGATCCGGATGAGGAGTGGATCGACATTGAAATAGTCCCCGAGCCCGCCGGCCACGCCACCGATGACCCGGTTGCTTGTCCGCCGGCGAAGCAGGCGTCCCGTCGCCTCGGTGCGTTGCGTGCCCTGGCTCGTCATGGCCCGAGCATGGCTCGCGGGCGCTGGGCTGCCTATCGGGGAGCACCCTGAAACTACCCTGACCCAACGGGCCGTTGGCTCAGGGTCATCCCCGATCGTTGCGCCCGCGGGGGTGTGCGAACATGCGGGCATGGCGCAGGTTGGGGTCCGACGCGGCAGCGGCGAGGTTGCCGGCGCCCGTCCGCGGCTGGAACGGAGCCGAAGGGACCGCGTCATCGGCGGCGTGGCCGCCGGCATCGGCCACCACCTGGGGATGGAACCCGGAGTGGTGCGGATCGCCTTCGCGGTGCTCACGCTGGCTGGCGGCTTCGGGCTCGTCGTCTATCTGCTGCTCTGGCTGCTTGCCCCCCAGGAACCGCTCGACGGCGCGGCACGACCGGGTACGCGAATCCTCGTCCGTCCGACCCTCGGCCAGGCGCTCGGCGGGGGACTGATCCTGGCTGGCGTCCTGTTCCTCCTCCTCGTCACCGGCTTCTGGTTTGGAGAGGAGCTGGCGTGGCCGGTCACGCTCGCCGCGTTCGGCTTCGCGATCCTGTGGGCGAGATCCGGGGAGGAGCGCGGGGGGCGGTCGCCGCTTGAGGCGGTCCTCACCGGACGGGTCTTCGGCTCGCGCATGCTGGTCGGCTCGCTCCTGATCCTTGCGGCGATGGTCGTCTTCCTCCTGGCGAACACGTCGCTGCGCGTCGCCGGCAGCACCCTGCTGGCCGTCTTCGTGGCGATTGCCGGCATCGGCCTGATCGTCGGGCCCTGGGCCTGGAACATGGGCCGGGAGCTGATCGAGGAGCGCAGCCAGCGCGTCCGCACGGAGGCACGCGCCGAGATGGCGGCTCACCTCCACGACTCGGTGCTGCAGACGCTGGCCCTGATCCAGCGCTCGCCCGAGCAGCGCGAGATGGTGACCCTTGCCCGTACCCAGGAGCGGGAGCTGCGGGCGTGGCTGTACGGCCGCGCTCCCGCGCTGGCCGGCGCGCGGCTGCGCGACGCGATCGACGCCATGGCGGGGCGGGTGGAGCGGGAGCAGCATGCCAAGGTGGAGGCGATCGTCGTCGGCGACGCCGACCTCGACGAACGCGTGCACGCCCTCGTCTCAGCGGTCGGCGAGGCGACGCTCAATGCGGCGCGGCATTCCGGGTCGACGGAGGTATCGGTCTACGCAGAGGTCGAGGACGACGCGATCAGCGCGTACGTGCGCGACCACGGCATCGGCTTCGATCCGGCCGCGGTGGCGGCCGACAGACGGGGGATCGCGGACTCGATCCTTGGTCGCATGGAGCGCCACGGTGGGTCCGCGCATGTCGTCAGCCGCCCTGGAGCGGGCACCGAGATCGTGATGCGCCTGCCGAGGAAGGCAGCGTGACCGCCATGACCCGCGCCGCGACCGGCGTCCGTGTCTTCGTGGTCGATGATCACGAGCTCTTCCGCTCCGGCGTCCGGTCGGAGCTGAGCGCCAGCTGCCGGATCGTGGGCGACGCGGGGACCGTGGAGGACGCAGTGGCCGGAATCGTCGCAGCGGACCCCGACGTCGTCCTGCTCGACGTCCACATGCCGGCGGGAGGCGGCCGCGGCGTGATCGAGGGGGTGCGGTCGGAGGGCTCGAAGGCGCGCTTCCTGGCCCTCTCCGTATCCGATGCGGCGGAGGACGTGATCGGCATCATTCGGGCTGGCGCCCGCGGCTATGTCACGAAGTCCATCTCCGCCGACGAGCTGGTGGCCGCCGTGCAACGCGTCCACGACGGTGACGTCGTCTTCTCGCCGCGCCTGGCCGGCTTCGTGCTGGATGCGTTCGCCGCGGAGTCGGACCAGCCGATCGACCCCGAGCTCGACCTCCTCACCGCCCGCGAGCGCGAGACGCTGCGCTTCATCGCCCGTGGCTACACCTACAAGGAAGTGGCCTCGGAGCTGCACATCAGCGTCAAGACGGTCGAGACGCACCGCGCC
>DATIEW010000454.1:0-5516 GCA_035455585.1 Vicinamibacterales bacterium
ATGGCGCCCTCCTTTCCCTCCGCGCCTCACCCGGCCGGCTTCGGCGCGACGAGAATCCGCTTCGGCCCCGTCCCGCGGGCGAAGAGGATGTTCTTCAGCACCTTGCGAGTGTGGACGTCGATCGCCGCGACCGCGTGCGAATCCCACAGGCTGACGAAGAGCACCTGCCCGTCCGGCCGCACGGTGAACCAGTGCGGAAACTTGCCGACGCGGATCTGCGCGATCTCCTTGAAGTCGCTCGTGCCCACGATGCGGATCAGATCGTTCACGCAGTCGGTGACCCACAGCTCGGAGTCGTTCCTGAGCAGCTCGATGGCGTGCGTGTGGGTGTCGAGGTAGGGCGGCGGCACGCCGTCGGGGATCTTCGCGAGCTCCACGCGTCGAGTGACCCGCCTGGCCGCGGGATCGACGACAACGAAGCCGATCAGGTTGGAGAGCGCGGCAAACACGGTCCTGCCGTCGTGCGAAATGGCGAGCGGTCGCACGCCGTCCTCTGTCGGAATCTGGTGGAGCAGCGACTGGGTGGCGGGGTCGAATACCGCAATGGCGTTGCCGAACTGCGCGCCGACGTAGATGCGCGAGCCGTCGGACGAGGTGTAGGCATCGTGCGGGCCGCGGTTCATCGGGATCTTCTTCACCAGCCTCAGCGGATCGAGCTGGATGATGGACACCGTGTCCTCGCCGCGCATGGGCACGTAGGCGAAGCGCCCGTCCGCGGTCAGCGTCAACTGGTTGGGGTCCTTGCCGAGCGGGATCTGCGCTTCGATCTTTCCCGTCCGCGCATCGATCACCTGGAAGTTCCCGGTACGATCGCTGCCGATGTAGATCTTCGACCCGTCGCGCGACGCGGCAAGCCCGTGCGGTTTGGGATCGACGGTGATCCTGCGGACCTCCCCGAAGCTGTAGGCGTCCACCTCGACGAGCTGATCGGAATCGCCGAGGGTGACCCAGAGCGTGACGTCGGCGCGCTGGGAGAGAAGCGCGCCCGGCGCGAGGAGCAGTGCGGCAAGTGTCAGCGTTCGGATCATCGGTGTTGGGGCCGCTCTGCGGCTCAGAACGCGACGATCACGGCGGCCGAGAGCTCGGCCTGCCAGAGGACCGTCGCGTCGAGGGCAAAGAGGCACACGCCCGGAGTGCAGGCGATCGCACGCCCGTCGATATCGGCAAACGTCGCAAGGAGCCGCCCATCGACCCGCAGGCCGAGGTGTCGCGTCGGCAGGAGCTTCGCGCCGCCGCCGGCGCCGATCGTGAACCGGATCTCGTTGTCCCCGGGCACGCCGTACCTCGTCAGGCCGAGGAGGCCTGTGAGAAACGACCGTGCCGGACCGAATCCGAGCTCACGCCGGCCGCCGCCCAGCCAGTGATCGACGGTGACAGGAAACACCCGCGGCGGACCCGACAGCACGGGCACGACGACCCGGCCTTCCTGATGTGTGAACAGCGCCTCGATCTGCAGGTCGTTCTGGAACGCGACGTTGACCACGATGCCTACGGCCGGGGCGCCGTCGAGATCGACTTCCTGGCCGGTCACCGCCTCGAAGAAGCCTCCGCCGAAGCGATAGCCGCCAAACGGCGTGACCTCGACGGTCTGCGCGGCGGCCAGCGGCGCTGCCATGAGCGTCGCCGCGGCGCCGAGCGCGACGATGAGAGGGGTGCGGGACATCCTGGCGGCCCGTTTCATGGAATGCGGCGGCATCGGGCTCTCGCGCGTTCCTGAAAGACGGCGTCGTTGCTCACCCGGACAGGCCTGGTGACGGCCCGGCGATGTCGGTCAGGTCCTGGCTCTCGAATAGTACACTTCCGCGGACCCGGAGTCGACACGCGCGTTCACGTCACGTTTCCCTCGATTCTCGGAGTCCGATGTCGCTTCGGCCGCTGCCTCTGGGCGCCGGGCTCCCGCGCGGCGGCGCTGAACCCTCGTCCGGGAACCCCCGGTGTAACCCCCGTTCATCATTTCTTCATCATTCTGAAGCCCCCGTTCACGACTGCGAGTCCGGCGGCTTGAAACCATGAGGACGTGAAGGGTAGTGTGGTCGAAAGCCTCACATACCACGGAGAGCATCATGACACGGACCGTGCGCGGGGTCGCCTCTCTCTCGCTCTTCACGTGCGTCGTTGTGGCCTCCGCCGGCTGCTCCATCCGGCGAATGGCTCTCAACAGCGTCGCGAGTTCGCTGTCGTCGAGCGGCGATACGTTCGCCTCCGATGAGGACCCGGAGCTCATCCGGCATGCCGTGCCGTTCTCGCTGAAGCTCGTCGAATCGCTGCTGGCCGAGCTGCCGGAGCACCGCGGCCTGCTGCTGACGGCCTGCTCCGGTTTCACGCAGTACGGCTACGCGTTCGTCGACCTGGATGCGGAGCTGCTGAAGCTGGACGAGTACAGCCGCTCGGAGAAGCTGAGGGAGCGTGCACGCCGCCTGTATCTTCGCGCACGCGACTATTGCGTCCGGAGCCTCGAGTTGCGGTATCCCGGCATCCGCGCGGCGCTGGCGCGCGACGCCGCCGGCGCGCTCGCGCCGGCCCGGAAGGAGGACGTCGCGCTGCTGTACTGGACAGGCGCCGCATGGGGCAAGGCCGTGTCGCTCAGCCTCGATCGTCCGGAGCTCGCCGGCGATCTGCCCATCGTCCAGGCGCTCATCCGCCGCGCGCTGCAGCTGGACGAGACGTTCGGCGACGGCGCGCTGCACGAGGTGATGATCACGATCGAGGCGGTGCCCGAAGCCATGGGGGGATCGCCAGAGCGAGCGCGGCAGCACTTCGAGCAGGCAGTCGCGCTGTCGAACGGCACCGCGGCGGGGCCGTACGTGTCGTTCGCGACGGGCGTGCTCCTGCCGCAGCAGAAGCGGGACGAGTTCATCGAGCACCTGAACAAGGCCTTGCAGATCGACGTCAACGCGCGGCCGTCCCTGCGGCTTGCCAACACACTCGCGCAGCAGCACGCGAGATATCTTCTCGACCGCGTGGACGATCTCTTTCTGTCCGGTAGTCCCGCGCAGATCGAGGTCCTGGCGATGATGCACGCATGGCCAGGCTCGTTCCGGGACCCACTGAAGAACCCCGCAGCGTCGCCCGAAACAAGGAAGAGGAACTGAGGTGGATAGATGACAGCACGCATCAGGACTCGGATCGGTCTTGCACTGGTGGCCGTGTCGGTTGCCTCGGCGACGCTGCTTTACGCGCAGACGCGGATCAGACTCGGCACCATCGCACCCGACAACACGATCTGGGCGAAAACCGCACGCGAGATGGGCGAATCCTGGAAGAAGCGCACCAGCGGACGCGTAACGTCGATCGTCAACGCGGGGACCGTCGGCTCCGAGGAGAGCATGCTGAAGGACATGCGCATCTCGAAGCGGCTGCATGCGGCGCAGCTCTCCGCCATCACGCTCGGACATCTGGACAAGGCGTTCAACGTCTTCGGGATCCCGCTCTTCTTCGAGTCGTACGACGAGGTCGACCGCGTGCTCGACGCGCTGGGGCCGACCCTGGACCAGCGGCTCGAGGCCAAGGGGCTCAATCGGCTCAACTGGGGGTTCGCCGGATGGGTTCACGTGTTCAGCAAGAGCCCCGTGAAATCGGTGGACGATCTCAAGAGGCTGAAGCTCTACACGTCGGCGGGCGACGACCAGATGGCCTCGTGGTACCGGGACAACGGGTTCAATCCCGTCGCGCTCGATCCGACGCAGATGATGCCGAGCCTCACGACCGGGATGATCGAGGCGATACCTGCCACGCCGCTCAGCGCGCAGCTGTTCCAGTGGTACGAGCACACGGGCCACATGATGGACCTCGGCTTCGCGCCGCTCATCGGGGCGACGGTCATGGCCGCGGACGTATGGGCGCGGATCCCCGCCGCCGATCAGCAGATCCTCATCGAGGAGGCGAAGAAGGCCGAGGCGCGGCTGCGCAGCGACGTGCCCAGGCTCGATCGCGAGGCGATCGCGCAGATGCAGAAGAGCGGCAAGCTGTCGATCTCGAAGGGTGTGGAGGCCGAATGGCGCAAGGCAGCGGACCAGTTCGGCAAAGCGATGAGCGGAAAACTGGTGCCCGACGATGTCTACGACGTTGCCAGGCGGACACGGGACGAGTACCGGCGAAGCCGCCAGTCGAAGCAGTAGCGCCAGCCAGTCCGTCGTTCGCCGGACAGCCGCCGCGCTCGAGGAGTCGGTCGCGGCCGTTGCGCTCGCGGCCATGGCGCTCCTGCTCCTCGTCGAGAGCTTCGTACGGCCCTGGTCCGGGTTCGCGATCCCCGGTTCGCTGCTGTTCGTCCGCCAGCTGACGCTGTGGGTCGCGCTGCTCGGCGGCGCGCTCGCCGCCGGCCGCGGGCGCCTGCTGGCGCTGGCCACCGGCGTCTTCCTGCGCGATCCCCGGACGCGGCACGCCGCCGAAGCCATCGCAACTGCAACCGGCGCGGCGGTCGCCGCGATCCTCTGCGTCGCGGCGGTTGGGCTCGTCCACGGCGAGTACCTCTACGGCACCATCGTCGCCGCGGGCCTGCGCGCGTGGGTCTCGCAGCTGGCGCTGCCGATCGGATTCGGCTTGATCGCGATCCGCATGGTGGCCCGGGTCGCCTCGCCTGCTGGCCTCGCGTTGGCAGCCGTGGGTCTCGTGGTTGGCGTCGCGATCGCGCTCAGGCCAGAGGTGCTCGCCGGCGCCCCGGTTTGGCCGCTCGTCTGCCTCATGATCGCGGCAGGGGCGCTGGGCGCGCCGCTCTTCTCGGTGCTCGGCGGCCTGGCTGTACTCCTCTTCATGGCCGACGGCACATCGCCGATTGCGGTGCTCGTGCGCGCGTACGAGCTGACGACCGATGCCACGCTGCCCGCGCTGCCCGTCTTCACCCTTGCCGGGTTCCTCCTGGCCGAGGGGGACACCGCGGCCCGGCTGCTGCGCATGTTCCGGGCGTTCTTCGGATGGCTGCCGGGGGGCACCGCGATCGTCTGCGCCGTGGTCTGCGCCTTCTTCACCGTGTTCACCGGGGGCTCCGGCGTCACGATCCTGGCGCTTGGCGGCCTGCTGCTGCCGGCCCTCGTGCGCGACGGCTACCGCGACCGGTTTTCGATCGGCCTGCTCACGAGCTCGGGCTCGCTGGGCCTGCTGCTGCCGCCGGCGCTGCCGCTCATCCTCTACGGGATCATCTCCGAAACGCCGATCCAGCAGCTCTTCGTCGGAGGCATCCTGCCCGGTCTGGTGATGATCGCGGTGGTCGCGGCGTACGGCATGTGGGAGGGAAGCGCGAGCGGCGTGCCCCGCGCGCGCTTCGACGGGCGTGAAGCGCTCGCGTCGCTGTGGCACGGCCGGTGGGAGTTCCTCCTGCCGATCGTGGTGCTCGGAGCGTTCTTGACCGGCTACGCGACCATCCTCGAGACGTCGGCGCTGACGGCGCTGTACGCGTTCGTCATGCAGGTCATGATCCACCGGAACATCAACACCCTCTCGCAGGTGCGCCGCGTGCTGGCCGACACGGTCATGACGATCGGTGGCGTGCTCATCATCCTCGCCGTGGCCGTGGGGTTCAC
>DATIEW010000455.1:0-3017 GCA_035455585.1 Vicinamibacterales bacterium
AAGACGCTGGTCCGCCAGCGCCGCCCTTGCGATCACCGTGGCCTCCACCAGGCCATCGGCCTCCGTCCACGCTGGCTTCCATCGCTTCCACCGTTCGGTCAGCGAGCGTCTGAGGTGCGGATTGAGCTCCAGCAGATACCGCGCGCGTCCCTTCACGGCGAGCGGATCACGCGACGTGAGCAGCGGGCCGAGCACCGCGAGGTCGTGCTCGAGGTCGTCGATGGCCCGGTGCGGATCCGCAGGCGCCGGCCAGGCGAGGCTCGCGCCCCCTTCGGCGGCCGCCAGCTGCTGCAGCGCTTCGTGATCGGGAATCCGGCCCGTGATCGCCCGTTTGACGTCGAGCGCGTAGAACGACGGAACGCGCGGGCGCGACTCGTTGACCTCGATCCTCGGATAGGAGAGCCAGAGCCGCTCGGTCGCCGCGCCCACGGCCAGCCGCAGCAGCAGGCGTTCGGTCCGCCCGCGGTCCACCTGCAGAGCGAGGCCGGCGCCGAGCGGCATCCGCATCTCTTCGTCGAGGAGCATCGGATCCTCGCGCGGCTTCTGTGGAAACACGCGCTCGGCGAGCCCCGGCACGAACACCACGCGGAACGCCCGCCCGCGCGCCTGATGGGGGCTTCCGACGAACACCGCGCCGTAGCGCGACCGCGGCGGCTCGGACTGCAGCGTGAGCAGGCGGTTCGCGAGCACGTCGCGCGCCTCTCGAAGCGAAACGGGCGCGATTGCGCTCATCGGACCAAGCTCGGCCAGCACCCGCAGCACGCCCTCGGGCCACCGCAGCACGCGCGGCGCGAGACTCGTGAATCGCTCCAGCCACTCGCCCCACGAGGCCGCGTCCGGCCACGCCGACAGCTCGTCGATGAGCGGGAGTGCGAACCGGCGCAGGTGCGTCAGGTTTCGAAGGTCGCGCGCGATCCGCTTGACCACCGGCGAGTCGGGATCGTCGCGGGCTTCCTCGGCCATCCGGATCCGGTACTCCTGCGCGAGGCCGTCCAGCCGTCGATGCCACCGCGCTGCGCCCCCGCCAATCACCGAGGATTCGACGATGAGCGTTTCCCACTTCCAGGGAGCCCGGAGTGCACCGTCGATCACGGCCAGCTCGTCCGGGTCTGCCGCCGGGGCCCGGTCGGATTCTTCAGGCGCCTCCGCCGCCTCGCCGGTGCTCGATGCCGCGGCCTCCGCGACCGCGCCGAACGCCTCGTCCACAGGCGGCACGAACGGCGGGTCAGGTGGACGGCCGCCGAGCTGCGGGACCTGCGCGAGCGACAGGTACTCGGCGAATCGCCGCGCCGAGAGCTTCTCGATCGCGCATCCCAGGATCGCGAGGAACGCGCGGCCGGCAGGATGCGGGCGGCGGACTCCGCGATCGAACCAGGCGGGAATCTCCGCCCTCCGGAAGGCGTGCTCGAGCAGGCCGAGATAGTTGTGAGGAGACCGCAACAGTACGGCGATGTCGTCGAATGGCACGCCGCGCCGAGCCTCTTCCTGGATCCTCCGGGCGATCTCCACGCATTCCCTGCCCTCGCCGGGCGCCGAGAACAGGCGGACGTCGCCTGCTTCCTCCCGCTCGGGAGGCTTCCGCCGCGCGAACAGGTTCCGCCGCAGCGCCACCAGATCCGACGTCCCCGTCTGCTCGAGCACGTCCGGTTCCAGTCCGGCCGCCTTCAGCCGGCCCAGCGCCGAGAGGTCGCCGAAAGGCACCGTGATGAGCGCTTCCGGAGAGGCCGACAGGATCGCGCGCACGAAGTCGAACTCGACGTCCGAATCGAACGGCACGTCGAGGAGGAGAAGCGGCAGGCCGAGCGGCAACGCCGCCGCCGCCGCGGCTTCAGAGGCCGCGGCAAAAAGCTCCGCCCGGTCCGTGGCGGACGCTGTCGAGAACTGCGCGACGAACCTGTCGAGCAGCACCGACAGGTCGGTCCCGCCCAGTGGCAGGCGCTCCAGGTTCCAGCCCGGCACGCGCGCGAGACGAAGCTCCTGGATCGTGCGCGCGAGGGCGCGTGGGAATCCGGGCGTCGAGGCGACCGGCTCGAAGTAGTCGAGGCGATCCTCGGCTCTCGCGTCGAACGTCGCCCGGGCGGCGACGGCTTCGGATCCCAGCCAGGTGGACGGCGCGAGACCCCGTGCTGCGAGCACCGGCGCCGCGAGCCGTGCCGCCAGCTCGGTGAAGCTGTACCGATGAAGGCCGGCCGTCGCGGGGTGGTGCCTCGCCACGTGGCGGGCGAGGTCATCGACAGCTCCGCGCGATGCGCCGACGAGCAGGACCTCGCCCGGCGCGCGTCCCTCGATGAACGCGCGGGCTTCGGCCAGGCGCAGCTCCGCCGCCGCCGATTCGACTACGCGAGGCGGGGAGGTCGTGAGGGACCTCATCGGGTTGGAGGCCATGGAGGGGACGGAGGGAACGGAGGTTCACACGGAGGAACGAAGACAACGGAGAACGAACGAAGGGCTGGACCGATTGCGTGCAAAGGAGGGAGAAACCCACGTCTCGGCACAGAAGCCCGGTGGCGCCGCGCCACCGGGCGGCCATGGTCGGCGGCGACCTGATACTTCGTTCCTCCTTCGTTCACTTCGTGCCTCCGTGTGAACCTCCGTGTTCATCGTACCCTCCGCCTACTGGGATCCGGAACGCTGCGGCGGCGGGAGCGCCTTGCGCGGCAGCTTCTCGTCGCGCATGGCCGCGTTGTAGGCGAAGACGGCGATCACGGTCGCGTGCTGGACCATGTCATCGCGCTGCACGCGATCGACGGTGTCCATGTTCGAGTGGTGGGTCCGCGAGTTGTACTCGAGGCGATCGACCATGAACTGGAAGGCGGGCAGCCCGACGTTGTCGAACGACGCATGATCGGTGGAGCCGACCGAACGGGGCCCGATCGCGACCACGCCGAGGTCACCGAGCGGCTCGATCCACTGCGCGAAGATGGGACGGACCGCGAGGTTGCCCTGGAGCCAGATGCCGCGCACGCGCCCGGTGCCGTTGTCGGAGTTGAAGTACGCAGACAGCTTCGCGTGTCCCG
>DATIEW010000456.1:0-2237 GCA_035455585.1 Vicinamibacterales bacterium
TAAACCCGGAGAAAATAGTATCAGAATAGGCCTTGGTGTCTGCGGTCGATCACGAGGAGGGATGGATGAAGATCATGCGCATCACGCTGCCGACGGTCGTGGTGCTGGCTGGCGCGCTCTGCGCCCTGGCTCCACGGCCGCTTCCCGCGCAAGCCTACCCGACCCGGCCGGTGCGCGTGGTGATCGCGTTCGGGCCGGGCGGCATCGCTGACACGATCGGGCGGCTTATCGGGCAGAAATTGCATGAGCGCTTCGGGCAGCCGATGGTGGGCGACAACCGCCCAGGCGCGGGCGGCGCCGTGGCTGCGAGGCTCGTCGCCGGCGCGACGCCGGACGGGTACACGCTGCTGGTGACGACCACTGCGATCGCGGTCAATGCCAGCGCGGTCAAGGGCGCGGTCGATCCCCGCACGCAACTCGTTCCCGTCGCGATCACCGCCACCGCTCCGACCATCTTCGTGGTGCATCGTTCGGTCGGCGCGAAGAGCCTGCTCGAGTACCTGCGCGAGACGAAGAAGGGGCGCTTCAACTATGGAACGGCCGGCGTGGGCACGACCGAGCATCTGACCTCGGAGTACCTCTTCAAGGCGGTGCCGGGGCTGGATGCGACGCACGTGCCGTACCAAGGGGGTGCCGCCCCGGTCACGGCGGTTGCCGGCCAGCAGGTGGACATGGCGACGACGACGATCCCGACCGCGTCCACGTTCATCCGGCAGGGCGCGCTGCGCGTGCTGGCCGTCGCGACCCGCAAGCGGGTGGCGGCGCTGCCCGAGGTGCCGACGCTCGCGGAGGCCGGCTTTCCCGATTTCGAGAACGCCTCGTGGATCGCGTTCTTCGCGCCGGCCAAGACGCCCGCACCGATCGTGCAAACGCTGAACGCGGAGGTGAACAGTGCCCTGCGCCAGCGCGACGTCGCGGAGCGCCTGACGGCGCTCGGTTTCGATATCCAGACCCGCTCGCAACCCGATTTCGCCGAGTACGTGAAGAGCGAGGTCGCGAAGTGGGTTCTGGTCATCAGGACGACGGGCATCAGTCCCAACTAGCACCAGGGCCGGGGGACAGCATATGGCCACCCTGCGCCTCTCGCTGGCGTGCGGGTCGTACGATCTGCTCCAGCCGCTGATCGAGGGCAGCGCGCGGGCGAACGGCATCGCTTTTGACGTCCTTACCATGCCCTCGCCGGAGCGGCACGGGCGGATGCTGCGCCACGAGGAATTCGACGTTTGCGAGCTGTCGCTCGTGTCGTATCTCGTCGCCCGCGACCAGCGCCGCGCCTTCACCGCCATCCCGGTCTTTCCCCACCGCCGTTTCCGGCACCGCTTCGTGGTGAAGCGCATGGACTGCGGCATCGAGCAGCCGTCGGACCTCAATGGACGGCGGGTGGGGCTCGACACGTTGCAGAACTCGGCCGGCCTGTGGATGCGGGGCATCCTGCAGGACCACTACGGCGTGGATCTGCGGAGCATCGAATGGTGGTGCCAGGAAGAGGAGGACGTCGCGTTCCGCCCGGCGGCGTGGATGAAGGTGAAGCGCGTGCCGGCGGGGCGCGACATCGATCGCATGCTCGTCGCGGGGGAGCTTGACGCCGCGATCTACCCCGAGACGCTGCCTTCGATCCGGGACGGCTCGCCCGCCGTGGGCCTGCTCTTTCCCGAGCCGCGGCGGGCCGAGATCGACTACTTCGGGAAGAGCCGCATCTTTCCCATCATGCACACGGTCGTCATCCGCGATGCCATCCTGGAGCGGCACCCGTGGGTCGCGATCAACGTGCTTCAGGCCTTCCAGCAGGCCAAGCTGCTCGCCTACCGGCGACTGCGCAACCCGCGCAACACCGCACTCGCGTGGTTCACGGACGTGCTCGCGGAGCAGGAGGCCGTGCTCGGGGCCGACCCGTGGCCGTACGGGCTGGAAGGCAACCGCGAAGCGCTCGACGCGGCGATCCGCTACGCGCACGACCAGGGCCTGATCGCCGGGCGTCCGAAAGTCGAGGACCTCTTCTTTCCAGCGAGCCTGCAGGACGTCCAGCGCTATCTCTGAGGCCAAAGGCGTTCGGAAACAGACGCCCGATCAGTCCGCCCGGATCCCGGCGAAGTCGACGACCTTCCTCCACCTGGCGATTTCCGAGCGCCCCAACGCCGCGAATTCGTCGGGCGTGTTGCCGACGGGCTCCGCGCCCTGGACGAAGAAGCGCTCCTTCAGTTCCGGCGCTTGCAGGATTCTCCCGATTTCGGCGGCAA
>DATIEW010000457.1:0-4377 GCA_035455585.1 Vicinamibacterales bacterium
GGAGGGAGCGTCTGGCGGTTATTCGCGGGTTACCTTGCGCTTCTTGGCTTCCTTGCGCTTCCGCTTCACGCTGGGCTTCTCGTAGTGCTCGCGGCGTCGCGCCTCGGCCAGGATCCCCGACTGCTGGATCTTCTTGTTGAATCGGCGCAGCGCACTCTCGAACGACTCGTTCTCGCCCACGCGGACCTCTGCCAAACGTCTCGCCTCCTCTCCGCTTTGAACTCGCGCGTATCCCGCGCGAAAGCCTGCGGAGTCTATCAGCGAGCGTGGGGAGGGTCAATCAGCCGGGCTTCAGCCGCAGCAGGCCGAATGACGCCGGGTCGGTGACCCACAGATCGTCGTGGACGGCCACCGATGCGCCCCCTGCGAACTGGCGCTCAGCGGAGAGGTCGCCCAGCGCGCCGACGGCGGCGACCTTCCGGGTCGCGATGTCGATCCCCACGAGGGCGGATCCCCCGGCCACCCAGACGAAGTCCTCGTCGAGTGCCAGCTCGCCGGCGATCACCGCCGGCAGCCCGAGGCGCACCAGGGCGGAGCCGGTCGAGCGATCCACGACCGAGACGACACCGCCGGCATCCGCGACCCACAGCAGGTCGCCCGCCGCCGCGAGGCTGCCTGGATCGGGCGTGCCGATGCAGGTCCTGGTCACGGACCCGGTCGCGAGATCGATGGTCGCCAGGCTGTCCGCACGATGCTCGACGACCCATGCCACACCCTCTCCGGTGGCGATCGAGGCAGGCGCTCGATCCTCGCCCCCCTCGCTCAGGTCGAACTCCGTCGCAACCGTGTTGGTCTCCGCGTCGATGACCGTCACGACGTTGGCCGTCTGGTTGGCGACGAGGACGTCGTCAGCGGTGAACGCGATCGCCATCGGCCGGTCCGCGGGGTCGAGCTGGATCTCGGCCTGCACCGCCGCGTTCGCGGGGTCGAGCCGCACCAGGCGACCGCTCTCCATCTCGGCGACCCACACTGACCCTAGGCCGTAGGCCGGCCTCGCGAACCCGAGGTCGGGCAGATTCACGGTGTCGGCCACCTGGCCGGTCGCGGGATCGATGCGCCACAGGAACCCGTCGGGGGAGGTGGCCCAGATCGCGTCCGGCGACGCGGCCACGAACATGGATTCCGACGGCAGCTCGACGTGTCCGACGACGGTCACGTCCGCCACCGTTTCGGGCGGCGCGATGGGCTCAGGGTCACTGCCTTCCCCGGTCAGGACGCTGGGGCAGGCCTCGGACGTGGCGCTCGGCAGAGCGGAAAGAGTCGGCTCGAGGCTGGTCTCGACGCTCGGCTCCGGGCTCGTGCCAGCGCAGGCCGCCAGGAAGAGGATGGCGAAGATCGCGACCGAGCCTGGCCTGACTACCTGCACCGCAGCAGCCTACCGGCCTAGTCCGCGAACCGCCAGCGCATCGCGCCGTGCGGCTCGGCAGTGGCCACCCCATACGCCGTGTGCGGAGTCATGACGTACACGTCCCACGGCGGCGGTCCGGCGCTCGGTGCGCTGTACTCCGCGGTGAGCGCGCCGTCCTTGACGGACGCCGGCCAGCCTCCCTCACGCGCCCGCTCGGCGACGCGCTCGAGCGTCGCCGCATCGGTCACGCGGGCCGCGGTTCCCTCGACCACCAGGTCGAGATCGCCGAGCGCGACCGCGATCGCGCACTTCGGGTTCGTCGCCAGGTTCCGGCTCTTCCGCGTCCGCGCGCCGCTCGTGAAGTAGAACCGGTCATCGGCCCACCAGGCGCCGACGCCCGTGGTATGCGGCTGCCCATCGGGGCCGGTGGTGCTCAGCCACCAGGTCTGCGGCGCATCCGCGGTATCGCTCTTCCCCGCCGCCTCGAGCTGGTCGAGGGCGCGCGACCATGGAATGGGGTCATGGCCGTAGGTGTCGAGGTCCTTCTGTCGCACCTACTCCACCGTGATGGTCATGTTCATGTTCGGGTGCAGCGTGCAGGTGACCTGGAAGGTGCCGGCTTCCGTGAAGGTGTAGCCCTCGGAGGCTCCCGCAGCCAGCTGCAGGTCGAAGAGCGCGTCAGGTGCGGCGACTCCATCGGATCCTTCCGTCGCGGTATGCGCAAAGCCGTCCGTGTTCATCCACGTCACGGTCGTGCCGACCGCGACGGTGATGTCCGGACCGAACTCCGAGTCGAGGATCTCCACCATCGTCACGGCGCCACTGGCGCCGGCGCTCGGCGAGGGCTCAGCCGACGGGCTCTCGACGGCACTCCCCGCCGGGCTGGAGGAGGGGACTGGTTCGCCGCTGACCGCCGCGGTGGGCGACGGGCTCGGCTGGGCCGCCTCGTACTGGCCGGTGACCACGGCCCACACGAGGGCGGCTACCAGCACGCCAACCACGGCGAACCCGAACAGGAAGATCCTCAGGAACATCAGTCGCGATTCCTCGTCCTACGTACCGTCACCGGCGGAGCCTACACCGACGCTTCGGATGCGGCGTCGGCCAACCAGGAGCAGGACCGCAGTCCCGCCGACCAGGTAGCCGCTGCCCTGCACGATCAGCAGGAATACGGCCGGGATGAACTCGCCGAGGATGCCGGCACCGACCGCGCCGATCAGCGCGCCAACGCCCGCGACCGCGCCGATCGCGCCCACGACGCGTCCCCGATGGCTGTCCTGGGTCTCCGACTGCTGAAGCGTCGTCTGCGCCGCGCCCATCGCTGCGCCGGGGACCCCGACGATGATCAGCATGACCAGGGCGGGAGCGATGTGGGGATAGATGATCGGGTAGGTGAAGAGGACGAGGTCGATCGCGCCGAACGCCAATGCGCTGCCGATCAGCAGCGGCAGCGGCCGCAGCCTGGCGCCCATCCGCGCGACGATGATCGCCCCGGCGACACCGCCGATCGCCTGCGTCGAGAGGACCCAGCCGAAGCCAGAGGCATCTGAGTGCAGCGCGTCGAACACCCACGGCACGAAGAGCGTCCCCGTCAGCCCCTCGCCAACGGCGGTGATCGCGAAGAACACGAGCAGTGCCCGCAGGACCGGCTGGTGCCAGACCAGGCTCAAGCCCTCGCGCCATTCGTGCACCAGGCGTCGCCAGGCCGAGAGGGCAGCGTGCTCGAGCGAATCGGTGGGATGCGGCGCCGGCGGCCGTGTCCTGATGAGGGCCAGCAGGCCGGCCGAGGCGACGAAGGAAGCCGAGTCCACCACCGCGACGGCGCTGAGCCCTCCAGCCGCCACGATCACGCCACCCAATGCCGGGCCGATCAGCCGGGCCAGGTGCCGGCCCACGCCGGAGAGCGCATTTGCGGTAAGGAGCTCCTTCTCTCCGCCCTTGAGGAGGGTCGGCATCAGCGCAACCTGGGCAGGATTGAAGAGCTGCGAGACACTGCTTTCCAGCACCAATACGGCGTAGATGAGCCACAGGCCGGCCTGCGGGACGAGGAGGAGCAGGAGGATGCTGAGCGCCTGCAGCAGGTTGACGGCAATCATCAGCCGCCGCCGATCCCATCGGTCCACGTATACCCCGGCGATCGATCCGAGCAGGATGTTCGGGATCAGGAAGGCAAGCAGCATGCCAGCGGTGGCGATGGTCGAGCCCGTGAGCCGATAGATCTCCGTCGGCAGCCCGACGAACAGGATGAAATCGCCGAGCATCGAGATGAGGCCGCCGAACCACAGCAGCGCGTAGTCCCGCTGGCCGAGGACGCGAAGCACTAGCCGATCAGCTGAATGGCTTCACGACCATGTCGAAGATGAACGCCAGGATGATGGCCCGATCAAACCAGTCAGCCCATTCCATACGCCGGTCGTGAAGCGCCGCGCTCAGCTCGGTGGACGGAGCTTCGTCCGGGCTTTCAGCCGCGAGCTTTGTCACCGCCTTGTACCACGGGTTTGTGATCACGATGCCGACCACCGTGGCGAGGATGAAGAGCGCGTAGGCAATCAGCAGGAATGGGGCGAAGGGGTTGAACCCGTTCGCAAAGATCGCCACGACTCCGAACGCGGCCCCGATCGTGAAGAGGGGTGGGATGGCGTTGAGGAACGGCCGCGCCCGCTCGAAGCTGCCGCGGATCGCGGGGACGTCACCCGACTTTCCGATGCTGCGCAGAAGCGTCGGCACGCCGATCGCCATCGCCACCGCAGTAAACATCGTTGCGACGTGCAGGAAGACGAAGATGCGCACGGCTCGGAGTCCTCAGTGCGGGGTCCTTTCGCCGGTGATTCTGGCGCATGCGCGGGCCCCACATGGGCCGTTCCTTACCCAGGCGGCCACCCCATGGAGCGACCGCCCATCAGGTGCAAGTGGAGGTGGAAGACGCTCTGCCCCGCGTCAGCTCCAACGTTGCTCGCGATCCGGTAGCTCTTCAGGCCCGCCTCCGCCGCGACGCGCCGCAGCGCGCCGAAGAGGGCGGCGAGCAGGTC
>DATIEW010000458.1:0-3300 GCA_035455585.1 Vicinamibacterales bacterium
CGGCCGGAAGGCACCATGGCCGCCAGGCCACCGGCCAGGCCAGGGCGGCCGAGCGCCCCTCCACCGAAGCGCTGGGAAGCGCCCCGCTCGTTGCGCCCTCGAGCAGAGCGCCGAGGCAACCGTCCGGGCGCGGCTTGACTCTGGACGAACTCCGCGGCGGCCGCGGCATGAAGAGCGCGCCAGAGTTCGCCGTCGCCGGACCGCGCCACGCCCAGAGTGGGTTCCGCAGGTCAATCTGCTGGTAAGCGTGAGTGGGAGATTCGTGCCCGGTCAGGAGGCGGATCGGAGCCTATCGGCCCAGCCGCGATGGCCGATTCGGTGCTGCACGCGCCTTGCCGCGCGGCGCCAGCTCATTAACATGGCGCGAGCAAGCGTTTTCTGGCGCCAACCGAGCGTTTGACGGCAGCCTGTGGGGAGGACGACATGCGGCATCATCCCAGCGGACGTCGGGCAGCCGCGCATTTCGCCAGTCGCATCATGCTTCAGGCGATGGCCTCACTTCGAACATGCATCGTCACCCTGGGCTCCTGCAGCCTGCTCATCGCCTGCGCTGCGGAGCCGCCACCGCCGACCGTGGCCGACGTCAGCCCTGCGGCGGGTACGCCGCGCTACGTGATCGGACCGCTCGACCAGGTGCAGGTCTTCGTCGCGGGCGCGCCGGAACTGTCGGTCAGCGTGCCGGTGCACCCGGACGGCTGGATCTCCACCCCGCTGGTCTCGGACATTCAGGCCGCGGGCAAGACGCCGAGCGAGCTCGCCGACGACATCGAGACCGCGCTGCGGCCGTACGTGCAGGATCCCGATGTCTCGGTGATCGTGCAGCGGTTCGCCGATACCTCGGCGTACACGGTCCGCGTGATGGGCGCCGTGAAAGCCCCGACGGCGGTACCGTACCGGCCCAACATGACCGTGCTCGATGCGCTGGTGGCGGCCGATGGCCTCGACGAATTCGCTGCCGGCAACCGGGCAGTATTGATCCGGGGCGGGGAGGGCGGAAGCCAGGAAGTCTTTCAGTTGCGCCTCGAGGACCTGCTCGAC
This sequence comes from Vicinamibacterales bacterium, assembly GCA_035455585.1. Taxonomy (GTDB): domain Bacteria; phylum Acidobacteriota; class Vicinamibacteria; order Vicinamibacterales; family 2-12-FULL-66-21; genus DATIEW01. The sequence goes on from DATIEW010000458.1 coordinate 1,039, forward strand.
GAGGCCGACCTCACGGCCAACGCTCCGGTGCTGCCCGGGGACGTCATCATGGTCCCCGAGGGCCTGCTGTGATTCGCGTCTTCGGCGCGCCGACAATGCCGACCGGACGGCGGAATAGCGGCGCCCTGGTGGGGCGGCTCAAGCCCGGTGCTCGGCCTCAGGTCGCCCCGTCCGGCAGGATAAGGCGCTGGTTCGCCGCCACGCCGGCCCGCTCGATCGCCGGCCCCCCGTGGGGCAGCACGATGCGCAGATCGACCTCCCGACGGTCGGCTAGGCCGAAACGGGCGAGCGCCTCCTGCCCTGAGGAGTAGCCGTAGCCGGTCGCGATCTCGCTGCGCCCGACCAGAGCGTCCGGGTCGCCGAGAAGTCCGGGCTCGTAGATCTCGACCCGAGCTCCGATTCCCATGGCGTTCGTGCCGTCCGCTCCCCGCACCATCACCTCCAGATAATTGCCGGCGCGCGAGACGTTCCGATACAGGAGCGAATCACGGCCGGGGACCCACTCGACCCCGAACAGATCGAGACGGCCGTCGCGATCGAAATCGACGGTCGGCGCCGCCGGCCAGTAACCGAGGTGCGTCTTGCGCTCGACGGGCACCGAGAACGGCGGCGTCTCGAAGGTCGGCACGTCACGATGGCCCGTGTTGCGAAAGACGAGCGGCGTCGCGGCGCCCGCCTGTACGGCGTGGACGGCGACCACGATGTCCGGCCAGCCGTCATTGTCCATGTCCTGGATCTCGACGTGCGGCGCCTTGACCGGAATGGGATCGAGCTCCGCCTGTGAGGTGACATCTTCGAAAGCGACGGCGCCGCTCGTGCTTCGATTCAGGTAAAGCCGCACGCTTCGCGGCGCCTTGTCGGCGCTGTCGTAGTGGTGAGAGACCACCAGATCGAGCCACCCGTCGCGGTTCACGTCGCCGAACGCGGCGCCAGCCCGCCAGTCCTCGGATCCCTGCTCGCCCGGCCAGCGGAACACCGCGTCGAGATCGGCGGCGTGCTGGTACCTGCCGCGGCCGTCGTTCACGAACAACCGGTCCTCGTGCGCCACGAAAATGTCGGGCCAGCCATCATTGTCGACATCGCCGACGGCGGCTCCGAGCCCGCCGAGACTCTCGGGGAGACCCGCTTCGGCCGTGCGGTCCTGGAAGCGAAGATCGCCCTCATTGTGAAACAGCCTGCTGCCGATTTCCCCGGTCAGGTCGTCGACGATGAACAGATCGAGCAGCCCGTCGCCGTCGTAGTCGAGCGGGATGACGTTGCGCGCCTTCATGCCGGGCAAGGCGAGATTGCTGTCCTCGCTCACGTCGACGAACCGGCCGCCGTCGTTGCGGTAGAGCGCGTTCAGGCGGGTGTCGCGAACATCGCCTTTGCTGCGGGCGTTGCGCGTCACGACCAGGTCCAGATCGCCGTCGTTGTCCAGGTCGACGAAGACCGCGCCGCTCGACCGCGCATGCTGCTCCAGCGCGGGCTGGGGCGCATGGACCCATGTGCCGTCGCCGAGGTTGCGCAGCAGACGGTCCGGCCGGGCGCCCTCCGCGCACAGGTATTTCTCGGGGCGCCGGTTGGCGAACGTGCCAAAAAACAGGTCCGGCAGGCCATCCGCGTCGAAGTCGCCAACTGCGGCGCTGTGCCCCATCATGCAGTCGAGCATGGTATCGAGCCCGGACTGGGGCGTGACGTCCTCGAAGGCAATCGCGGTGTCCTGCTCCGGGTGGCCGAGGTCAGCCGTCGCAGCCGGATCAGCGCCTGCGGCCGATCGGACCACGGGTCCGCCCGGGTGATCGAGGCCCGCGCTGCCGACGGTCACGGCGGCCAGCAGAAAAGCCGCTGCGCCGGTCCTCATCGCCGCTCCGACTCGGGCAGGTGGACCACGATCATCATCGGCTGCCCGAACGTCTCGTCGGAGCCGGGTGGTCCGGCGTTGGCCAGGATGTAGATGTCGCCGCCATGGCGCGGATCGGCGCTGTACGAATAGGTGCCGGCGGGGTAGGGGCCTCCCGCGGCGTCGATCAGAGGCCCGAGCTCGACGATCGTGCGGATGCTGCCGGAGCGGTCAATCTCCATCAGCGGAAAGCCGTACTCCCGCCCGTCGCCATGCGCGCCCGGCGTGAAGTACGCGACCTGCCCGCTGGCCGACAGCGCGAGGTCGGCGGTATCGTCGGGCAGGCGGCCCAGCTCGGCGAGCGAGGCGGTGTTCGGGTCGAACAGGTAAGCGTAGTAGTCGTCCCCCTTGTTCGTGGTCATGAAGATCTTCCCGTCCGG
>DATIEW010000459.1:0-11406 GCA_035455585.1 Vicinamibacterales bacterium
CGCGTCGACGATCGTGCCGCGCCCCGACGTCGACGCCATCGGGCCCATCGCGTTTTCACCCGACGGCGCGACTCTGTACTTCGCCTCGGCCAACGATCGTGGCTTCGTCGACCTTTGGTCGATGTCGTCCAGGGGTGCAGACGCCCGGCGGCTGACGTCTTTCGCGCGCGACAGCTACGCCCCGTCGGTGTCGCGCGACGGCACGGTACTGTTCAAGACCCAGACCTATCGTACGGTCGTGGCGGAGCAGCGTGACGGCTCTCTCCGCCAGCTCACGACGTTCCAGGCCGAGACGCCGTTCTGGCACCCGCGGGATTCGCTGCTGTCGATGACCTTCGGCACGTGGCGACGGGTGATGGATGATGCGAAGTATCCCGACATCGCGCAGGAGATTGGCGTCATCGACGCCGACAGGGATGCCCCGGCGGACGCCCCGGAGTCGGTCATCGCCCAGTCCGACTCGGAGGATCAGGCGATGGCCTGGTCGCCCAACGGACGCTGGATTGCGCTCCACAGCCACCGCGAGAATTCCGACGATGTGTGGCTGCGGCCGGCGGATGGCGGCGCGCCCGACCGGCGCATCACGTTCCTGGGCCGTGGCGCGGAAGTCGGCTGGCCGCGCTGGTCGCCCGACGGCAGGACCGTGCTGCTCGACGGCGCGGACCAGCAGGGGCGCTCGGTGATGTACACGATCGGCGTCGATCAGGACTCCGGCCAGGTCACGTCGGAGCTGCGCAGGGTGGCGACGCCGGGGTTCACCGGCGAGATCATGCACGCCGAATGGATGCCCGACGGCCGACGGGTCATCGCGATCGCGAGGGAGTCGCCCGGCCGCCACGTGGTGATCGTCGTCCCGCTCGACGCGGCTCCGCAACACTCCGCGGAGGCGGCAACGAAATCCGTGGAGGCGGATCCCCCGACCATTCATGCATCGATCGCCACCGAACACGATTTTCCCGGCCTGGCCGTGCACCCGGACGGCAGGTCGTTCGTTTTCGTGGCGCCCGCGCCCGACGGCTTCCATCAGCTCTTCCGCCAGGCCTTCGACGGCCAGGCGGTCCAGATCACGACCGATCCGTCGAACAAGACCCAACCGGCCTGGTCCCCCGACGGCCGGCGCCTGGCGTTCACCATCTGGAGCTACGAGGCGGCGTTCTGGACTTTCCGCCAGTGAGCGGTTCGGGCCCGCCGCTAGTGTCCCCACCCAGTGATTCGTGGCATCAGTCGCGGCGCGGATGCGCCGCCCGCGAATCATGTCGCGAATCACTGGGTCGGGACACTAGGCTGTGACCCGCAGTCCCGCGGTCGACCGCCGCAGCCAATCACCCTACGCGCTGGAACGTGACAGGCGAGCTCCTCGAAAACCTCATTGAGGGTATCGAGCAGGCTGGCGGGAAAGGGACGGCGTAGCGCAGGTTCGCCCGAGCCCTCGGCGGCTCCACAGAGCGATGTTGCATTACAAGGCCTGACCCCTCAGAATCCCCTCCGTGCAGCGACGAACCCTGCTGAAGTCCGTGGCAGCCGCCGTCTTCGCACGGCCCCTTGCCGGCCTCCGACTCCGCGCGCAGTCCGTCGAGCTGTCGGCGGGGCAACTGACCACGCTCGGCGCCGTAGCCGAGGTCGCGCTGCCCTCGGCTCTCGGCCGCGATGGCCGCGACCTGGTCGTAGAGCAGTTCGCGGCCTGGGTGCGCGGGTATCGCGAGGGCGCCGACATGGGGCACGGCTACGGCGCCTCCGTACTGCGGCGCCGGTCCGGCCCGACGCCCGCGCGCGACTATGCCGCGCAGTTCGAAGCCCTCGACGAGGCTGCGCGCGCAGCCGGCGGCCTCGACTTCGCGAAACTGACGGTCAGCGAGCGCCGCGTCATCATCGAGCGTTCGCTCGACTCGCCCATCCGCGTCACGCGCCTGTCCTCGCAGCCCACGGGCGCGAACCTCATCGCCGACTTCATGGGCTTCTACTACTCGAGGCCCGACGCCTGGGATCTCGCGTACGAGCGGCGCATCGGGCGCGATCAGTGCCGGACGCTCGAGGGATCGAAAGATCGGCCGGGACCCTTGTAGCGCGCCGGAGGCGCTTCGGCGAGCCTCGCCGGAGCTTTAGCGGAGGCGGGGGGACGAAGTCCCCCGGTGAGGCATGGCGCAGACCGTCCATGAATCGGACGTCGTGATCATCGGCGGCGGCGTCACGGCCGCGATGGTGGCCGAGAAGCTGACCGAGCTTCGGCCCGGCTGGTCGATCGTCGTTGTCGAAGCGGGCAAGCGGCTGTTCGACGCAGCGAAAAGGTTCGAATACCGCCGCCGCGCCCTCGAGTACGGCGAGAACCAGTGGCCCGGCGACTTCGTCGAGGATCAGGGCGCCACGGGCATCATCTCACGCACGATGGCTGTCGGCGGGTCCGCGCTCCACTGGGGCGGCGTGTGCAATCGGTTCTCGGAGGAAGACACGCGGCTCCGGTCGCTCTACGGGCTCGCGGTGGACTGGCCCATCCAGTGGACGGATCTCGAGAAGTTCTACTGCGAGGCCGAGCGCCGGCTCGGCGTGTCGGGCGAGCCTGGCCCGCTGCCCGAGGACCGGCGATCGGAGCCCTATCCGATGCCGCCGATGCCCATGAGCTTCAATCTCATCCAGCTGAAGACGTGGGCCGGGAAGTCCGGCATTCCGTTCTGGACGACGCCGCAGGCCAAGAACACGGTGGAGGGCTACGGCGGCCGGAGCATCTGCCGTCGCTGCAACACGTGCGAGATCTGCCCGACCGGTGCCCGCTACTCGCCGGACTATACGTTCAAACAGCTCCTCGCGAAGGGCACCGTCGCGCTTCACGAGCAGACCCTCGTGCGCCGGCTCATGCTCGACGACCGGACGCCGCGCGTGGTTGCCGCGCGCGCCGCGCGCGAGGATGGATCGGCACGCGAGGTCGAGTACCGCGCGCCGCGCTTCGTCCTTGCGTCCGGCTACGCGTGGAGCCCGCATCTGCTCCTGATTTCGGCCAACTCCCGGTTTCCGAACGGCCTCGCCAACTCGTCCGACCACGTTGGCCGCTACATGACCGGCCACCTCGCGTATCAGACGACGATCGACCTGGACCTCGAGATCTATCCCGGCATGAACGACCAGCACAGCCTAATTTCGCGGCAGTTCTTCCGATGCCGGCCGGACCAGCCGTACGTCAGGCACGACTTCCGAATCTGGGAGAGCGCCGGTGGCCGGGGTCCGGAGTTGCGCGACCCCAGCGGCAAGGTGCTGCTCGGCGACGCGCTCGTCGCCGCCTGGCGCTCGCGTACGAAGCGCGGGACTGCGAGGCTGCGCGGATACTTCGACACGCACCCAGGCCGCGACAGCCGGCTCACGCTGGATGCGGCGTCGACGAACCGCTGGGGCGACACGCTGCCAGCCATCCGGCACCAGGTGGATGAGGGCACGCGCGCGCGCGAAGCGGCGACCCGCGACCATCTGGAGGGGCTCTTCAAACGCCTCGCGGCGAACAACGACGGCCGCATGAACCGCGTCTCAGGCCTCACCTATCAGGACCATCCGTGCGGCGGCTGCCGCATGGGCACCGACCCGGCGACGAGTGTCGTCGACAGCTTCGGCCGCACGCACGACCACGAGAACCTCTTCGTCGTCGGCTCACCGACTTTGCCGACGGGCGGCTGCACGAACGGCACGCTCACGTTCGTGGCGCTCGCGCTGCGATCGGCGGGGGAGATCGCGCGGTGAACTGAGGCTCATGCCGGGTGCGCGCGACGGTTTTGGCGGTCTGGCGAAGCTGGTCGTCCCCTCAGCGCGGCTGTACGATCCTGTAGCCCAGGTGCTTCGCGGCCACCACCATACCGTCGTCGTAGGTGACGACTGCGCTCAGCTCATCGCCGAGCTGGTGCGCCGTCGCGAGGTGAATCGCGTCCAGCGAGCGAAGTTCGGCGGGCTGCAACACACCCGCCGCATTCAGGGCGTCGTCGGCGGTGTACCCACTCGAGCGCGTCCGCTGATCACACGTGCTCAGGTCAGAACGTCGCCGGAAGATTCCCCGAAGCCCGGGGATCGCGCAGGGCTTCGAGCTCGAGCACTCCACGCTCGATCAGCTGCCGCACCGTGCCGCTGTTCCGGTAATCGGAGAGCAGCGCGCGGCGGGAGCTGCTATAGGCCTGGTCCATCACATAGGCGAGCACGGTGTCCATGACGGCCCCTTCCTCCGTGCCCGTCTCCCGGAACCGACGCCTGAAGTCTGTCAGGACCGGTGCGAAGGCCGGATCGTCCCACAGGTCGGGGCCGGGGTCGAGGCGCACGAAATCATCCAGCACGGCCAGGTAGGCAGCGCTGGGCGGGCGGCGCCAGAACGAAACGTCGGGACCGAACTCGTCGACGTGGTACGGAAGGTAGACCGTGGCGCCAGCCGGAACCTCTTTGACGAGCGCCGGATTGAACCGGCGCAGCTCGTCGGCAGGGAGACGCGTGCGCGCGACGATCTCGGTCAGGGAAATCGGACGCGGCGTGCGCATCGCGTGGATCGGGATCTGGGGCGTCGACGCGATCACGCTTCTGACGTTGAACGTGTTGCCGAACACCATCTCCGCGTAGAGAAACGAGCGCGGGCCGTAGCTTCCGTGCACGTCCGCATACTTGCTGCCCGGCAGGGCCCGAAGATCGCGCGCCAGCTTCGATCCCAGCAGGTACCGGCTCCGGACATCGTCGGCACCCAGGTACTCGCCGGTGATCAGCGTCCGCCCCACGTTCGTGCCGCCGGCGTTGTGCTCGGAGAGCGCGGGGATGAACGATCCGTACTTGGTCGCGAGCACGGACAGGTACGCTGCGCAATAAGGCGCCTGCGTGGTCTGGTTCCGCACCTGGATGGGCGTCGGCGAGAAGTAGTTCAGCCGTTTCCAGTTGCTCTGCTGCCACTGGCAGAACCCGATCGCGTTGGCTTTCGAGCGCCTCGTGCCGTTCAGGCCCGATTCGAAGATGACCTGCGCCAGGCCGATGTCCCCAGGCACGGCGAACCGCTCGTAGATGGCGGCCCACTCCCCGAGGAAGGCGCCGTACCGTGGAGCATTCATCAGGAGCGCGTCTCCACGCGTCGAATTGTGGAGCACCGGGCCGGCAGCGCGCTCCAGCAGGAGCGCCACCTGTTCCCGCCGTTCACTCAGTTTGCGTGCGAGCCGTTGGCCTTCGAGGATGCCGGCGATCGTGGGATCGCTCCACTCGGCCCGGCGCGTCCAGTCCCCTCGTGCGGGAAACGTCGCGAGCAGCCGTCCGTCCTCGGCGCTTCCGTACGCGATCGAGCCGTCGGGTATGGTGAAGACATGCCGCCAGAACGCGTAGCCGGGTCTGAAGGCCTGCATGGCGGCGACGTCGGCGCGCAGCCGCCGGTCGACGAGCGCATCGGCTCCGGGCGGCGCAGGAGGCGGCGCCGGCGCAGCGGCCGTCGCACTCGAGCGGCGTGCGAGGGCGTTCCACGCCGCGACCGGAATCGCCGCGACAAGAACGGCGAGCGCCAGGATGGCTTTCGTTCGCATCCGGCTGAATTCTGCAATCGATGCGCCCGCGTAACCCTTGCGCAGGATCCTGGCCCTCAGCCGGGGAGTGTCACAATCCGGACCAGATGCAGGTGACGGATCTGAACGCCGGATCCGGAAATCGCCCGAGCGAGCAGAGGCCGACCGCCGCCCCGCACGCGTCAGCGCCGTGATGGAAGGGGTTCGAGGTGGGCCGCGTTCGCGGGGAATCGCGACGACGCTGGTGTCCGAATCGTGATTCAACACGTTGACATCAAGACATCACATGTGTAGCATCATAACATGAGAACGACGTTGACGCTCGATGACGATGTCGCGGTGAAGCTGAGAGCGGCGGCGAAGGACCGCCCGTTCAGGACCGTGGTGAACGAGGTGTTGCGGGCAGGGTTGACGGCGTTGGAGAAACGCAGCCCGCCCCGCAAGCCCTATCGCACGCGCGGTTTCAATCTCGGGCCGAGTCTCGTCGGGAGCCTGGACAATGTGGAAGAAGTGCTCTCCCGCGCCGAAGGCGAGCGCCACGCGTGATCCTGGTCGACGCGAACCTGCTGCTCTATGCCGCCAACCAGTCGGCGCCGGAGCACGAGCCGGCGCGTGCCTGGCTCGATGACCGGCTCAACGGCACCGTGGCCGTCGGGCTGCCGTGGCCCTCGCTCCTCACCTTCGTGCGTCTCGCCTCGAATCCGCTGGTCGTGCGTCATCCCGTCAGGCCCGCCGCGGCGTGGCGCCAGGTCGAGGAGTGGCTCCGGTGTGAGCCGGCCTGGACTCCATTGCCCGGCAGCGCCCATCGCGAGATCGTTGGCGGCTTTCTGACAGGGGCATGGATGACGAGCCGGCTGGTCCCCGACGCCCATCTGGCTGCGCTCGCGATCGAGCACGGCCTGACGCTCGAGTCCACGGACGGAGACTTCGCGAAGTTCCCGGGTCTCAGGTGGGAGAACCCGCTGGCCGCCTGACCCGCCGCACGGCTCCGCCGGCACCGCACGTGTGAGTCACTCATGACAGCCGACCTCGACTCCCCGGCGCCTCCGCCGGAGCTCACCGGGCTCCTCGAAACGAGTCTGTACGTGGAGGATCTGGAGCGTGCCCGCCGCTTCTACGAGGAGCTGCTCGGCTTTCGGACGGTAGCATCCGGGGACCGCCTGATCGCAATGGCCGTCCGGCCCGGACAGGTGCTGCTGTTGTGCCGCCGGGGAGCCTCCACGGACCTGCCCCACACGGGGCACGACGGCGCGGGCCGGCTGCACCTCGCCTTCGCCGTCCCCGCCGACGCGCTGGCGGCGTGGGAGGTGCGGCTGTCGGAACGCGGCGTCGGCATCGTGGAGAGACGCAGCTGGAGCGCCGGCGGCCGCAGCCTCTACTTCCGGGATCCGGACGGTCACCTCCTCGAGCTGGCGACTCCGGGCGTGTGGGCCAATTACTGAGCCGCGGCGGCGGTCCACTGAAGCTCCGGCGAGGCTCCCCGACCAGCCTCCGCTGAAGCTACGGGGGTCGCCGGAGCGCTTCGCGCGAAGGCGGAAGCCTCTACGGCGCGAGGCGGCCGGACCCGCTGCACGGTCACTCGCGTGGCCCGACCGAAACCGACGGTGACACTGCGCCAGTGAACCGCGGCGCGCTCCGATCGTCAGATTACTCTGATCCCGTCAATGGATCCCGACGCCCTGCGTCAGGCAGTGAGGAGCGCACCATGTTGATGACCACCACGACCGTTGTCGAAGGGAAACCCGTCAGTCGTTATCTCGGCGTTGTCACCGGAGAGGCGATCATCGGCGCCAACGTATTTCGAGACCTGTTCGCGACCGTTCGCGACATCGTGGGGGGCCGTTCCGCGACGTACGAGCGCGGGCTGGCCGAAGCCCGGACGGTCGCGATGCGCGAGATGGAGCAGCGGGCTCACGAGATGGGCGCGAACGCCGTCATTGGCATCGATCTCGACTACGAGGTGCTCGGACAGCACAACGGCATGCTGATGGTCTCGGTGAGCGGTACTGCCGTGGTCTGTTGAGATCTAGTGTCCCGAAGTTGCAGAGCGCCGTGTTCCCAGTCTTCGACTGGCTGCGAGCGCATCGTACGGCAGACCGGCCGGGCCGTGCGGCTTTTGGTGTAGCCTGACTGCCTGTGTCAACCAGCGTCAGAACACTCCTCGCGGTCGCGACCGGCCTGGCGCTCATTGGCGGACCTTCCGGTCGCGAACAGACGGACGCACCCGCGTGGCCGGCCTGGCGCGGCCCGCTCGGCACCGGTGAGGCCGCGGGAAACCCGCCGGTCACCTGGAGCGAAACCGAAAACGTCAGGTGGAAGACGGCGATTCCCGGGCTCGGCGCGTCGACACCGATCGTGTGGGGCGACACCATCTACCTGCAGACCGCGACGCCGGTTGGTGACGAGAAACCGCCCAGGCAGACGGACTTCGCGTTTCCAGAGAGGATGGATGTCTACCGCGGCCTGTCGTACTTCCGCGCGACGATCGACTATCAGTTCGCGGTCGTGGCTGTCGCCCGGGCGACCGGTGAGATCCGTTGGCGCAAGGTGCTTCGAGTGGAGCAGCCGGCCGAGGGACGCCACCCGACGAACACGTTCGCGTCGGCGTCGCCGATAACCGACGGCACCAGCATCGTGGCGTACTTCGGGTCGCGAGGCCTCTACGCGCTCGACATGTCCGGCGAAGTGCGGTGGACGCGGGACTTCGGTGAAATGCAGACGCGCAATGGCTGGGGAGAGGGCAGCTCCCCGACCCTCTTCCACGATCGCGTGATCGTCACGTGGGACCACGAGGCGGAGTCGTTCATCGCCGCGCTCGACCTCGCCAGCGGTCGGGAGCTCTGGCGAACCTCGCGGGACGAGCCGACCACCTGGGCGACGCCCCTCGTCGTGCCGGTCGGCGATCGCGTGCACGTCATTACCAACGGCCAGCAGCACGTACGCGGCTACGACCTCGAAACCGGAAAAGAGATCTGGTACGGGCCCGGCCTGACGTTCAATTCGATACCCTCGCCGGTGCAGGCGGGCGGCGTCGCCTATCTGACCAGCGGATTCCAGGGGAGCGTGCTGCTCGCGGTCGACCTTGCGCGCGCGCGCGGCGACATCGAGCAGAGCGGCGCGCTCCTCTGGCGCCGCGACCGCGACACCCCCTACGTCTCGTCGCCGCTCCTCTACGAGGGCTCGCTCTACGTCTTCAAGTCGCTGCAGGGCATCATGACGGCTCTCGACCCGCGGACCGGTGCCGTCCGGTACGGGCCGGTCAGGATTCACGAGCTTCCGGATCTCTATGCGTCACCGGTGGGCGTTGCCGGGCGCGTGTACGTCGCTGGGCGTGACGGCCGGACCGTCGTGTTCCGGCACGGACCCTCGTTCGAGCTGCTCGCCGTCAACCAGCTGGACGACGGCTTCGACGCGTCGCCGGCCGTCGTTGGTGACGAGCTCTACCTCCGCGGTCGCAGGTCGCTCTATCGGATTTCCAGATAACCTGGGCGGAGCGTCAGGGCCGTCGGGCCGTTGCTGGGGCGACTGGGACGCGTAACTCATGGGGACAGACACGGTCGTGATCGGAAAGACTCTCTCTCACTATCACATCACTGCCAGGCTCGGAGCCGGGGGCATGGGAGAAGTCTATCGTGCAACGGACACGAAGCTGGGCAGGGACGTTGCGCTCAAGATCCTGCCTCAGGAGCTGGCCGCCGACGCGGACCGCCTGAAGCGTTTCCGGCGCGAAGCGCGGACCCTGGCCATTCTCAATCACCCCCACATCGTCACGATCTTCTCGACGGAAGAGGATTCCGGCATTCACTTCCTCACGATGGAGCTCGTCGCGGGCCTGACCCTCGACCAGGTGGTGGCAGCGAAAGGCGGACTGCCGCGCGACGGCTTCTTCGAGGTAGCCGTCCCGCTGGCGGATGCGGTCGCGGCCGCGCACGAGCGCGGCATCGTACACAGGGATCTCAAGCCGGCAAACCTCATGCTCGATGCCGACGGCCGGCTGAAGGTGTTGGACTTCGGGCTGGCAAAGGTGGCCGAAAGCCAGACCAGGACCCTGGATGAGACTCGCGCCCTTGTCACCAACCTCGGCGGGGTCCAGGGGACAGCTGCCTACATGTCGCCCGAGCAGGCCAGCGGCCTGGAGGTCGATGCACGGAGTGACGTGTTCTCGCTCGGCACGGTGCTGTACGAGCTCGCGACGGGTACGCGCCCTTTCCTCGGCGACACCATTCCAGCCGTTCTCTATGCCGTCGTCACGCACGAAGCTCCGCCCGTATCGCGGACCCGCCCCGATCTGGGCGACCTGGACGCGGTACTCCAGGAGTGCCTCGTGAAGAAACCCGGCGAACGTCGGATGACGGCCGTACGGCTCCGCGATATGTTGCGGGCGCTGCACAGAGGCCCGAAAGCCCCGGATGCGCCGACCACGATTGGAACCGCCGCGCCCACGGCAGTGGCCACGGCCTCGGCGACGCGGGTCGAGGGCGGCCCCGGGCATGGCTCCCGGGGAGGCGGGGATTCCAGACGATGGCGTCGCCCGGTCATCGCCGTGCTTCCCTTCCTGAGCAAGTCCACCGACCCGGAACTCGAGGACTTCGCGGCGAATCTGGGAAGTGACGTCGTCGATGGGGTCACGAATACGAGCCAGGCGGTCGTTCTGCCTGGAAGTGCCACCCTCCGACTCCGCGACGAGGTTCGGGATGCGCGTCAGCTCGGCACGGAACTCGGCGCGGGCTACGTGCTGCAGGGTTCGGTACGTCGCGGCGGCAAGCGCCTGCGCGTCACGGCGCAGCTCACCTCGGTCGAAACGGGGACCCAGATGTGGTCCCGGCAGTACGAGCGGGAACTCGGCGAAGCGGATCTGTTCGATGTGGGCGACGAGATCGGTTCCCAAATCGTCTCGGCGGTGAGTGACGTGCACGGCGTCATCTTCGAAGCCGAACGTCAGAGGCTCGAGGGCCGGCCCATCTCGGAACTCGATCCCTGGGAATGTATCTTCGTCACTCTCGGCTACGACAAGTTCATCGACGAGAAGCATCACAAGATCGCCTGCGAAGCCCTGGATCGCGCGGTTTCGATCGATCCCGGTCTACCTCTGGCCTGGGGCTACATGTCCTGGATCGTGACGGACGAATACCTGTATGGATTCAACCCACGTCCGCAACCCATGGAGCGCGCCATGGCGGCGGCACGCCGGGCGATCGAGCTGGATCCCCGCTCGCACATGTTGCGCTGGCTTCTGTCTCGAGTCCACTTCTTCGAGGGCGACATCGAGGGCTTTCTCAGCGAGGGCAACCGGGCACTCGAGCTGAATCCGAATGACGCAACCGTCGTCGGGTTGATCGGCATGTACTCGTCGCTCTCCGGGCACTGGGAACGAGGTGAGGAATTGATTCGACGTGCGATGAAGCTCAACCCCTCGTACCCGAGCTACTATCACCTGGCGATCGGACTGGATCGCTACCGACAGGGTCGTTACGAAGACGCGCTCGCCGAGTACCGGAGACTCACCTTCAGCAATGTCTTCGTGCAAGCCACGCTGACCGCGATTTGGAGCCGCCTCGGTCGCTCGGCCGAAGCAGTGACCGCGCTTCGAGAACTGCAGAAGCAACTGGGAGATTCCAGCCCCGCGCCGGTCCGGGCCATGTACGAGCGCTGGAACGTGAAGGGGGAGCTCCTCGAGAACATCATGGAGGCGATCGAGCGGGTTCAGGCTCCCGGGATCACCTGATGATACGGACGCCCTTGGGCGCCCCGGGCGGCGTTGCGGCCGCCTGCGAGACGGTGAACGTCTTGCCGGCGATCGTGAGCGTGCCGGTCCGGGTGCTGGTGGTTGTGTTGGCGGCCACGTTGTAGCCGACGGTGCCGTTGCCGGATCCGTTGGCGCCGCTGGCGATGGTGATCCAGGCGGCGTTGCTCG
>DATIEW010000460.1:0-6772 GCA_035455585.1 Vicinamibacterales bacterium
CGGGGGGCAGCCATGAACGGCGTGATGCTGGAGCTCGACGGCCTCGTCCGGCACTTCGACGATGTGCGCGCGGTGGACGGCGTGTCGTTCAGCGTGGAGCGCGGCATGGTGCTCGGGTTCATCGGACCCAACGGGGCCGGCAAGACCACGACGATGCGCATCCTGGCGACGCTGGACACGCCGCAGCACGGCGATGCGCGCGTCGGCGGATACTCGGTGGTCGAGCAGCCCGAGGACGTGCGCAGGATCACCGGGTTCATGCCGGATTACGCCGGCGTATACGCGAACATGACGGTGACGGAGTATCTGGATTTTTTCGCGCGCGCCTACGACCTCCGAGGCACGGAGCGCCGGAAGGCGGTCGAGAGCATCATCGAGTTCATGGGCATCGGCGAGCTGAGCGACCGCCTCGTCGAGAGCCTTTCCAAGGGCCTCAAGCAGCGCGTCGCGCTCGGACGCGCGATCGTCCACAATCCCGACCTGCTCATCCTCGACGAGCCGGCCGCCAATCTCGACCCGCGCGCGCGCATCGAGTTCCGGACGCTGATTCGCGAGCTTGCCGCCGACGGCAAGACGATCCTCCTCAGCTCGCACATCCTCGGCGAGCTGTCGGAGATGTGCGACAGCGTGGCGGTGATCGAGCACGGAAAGATCCTCGCGACCGGGACCGTGCGGGAAATCCTGAAGGGCCTGCGGCGACGGCGGATCCTGTCCGTACGGCTCGCGGGGACTCACGACGGCCTCGAGCGGTTCCTCCTCGAGCAGCCGGACATCCTGAACGTTCACGAGGCCGGCGGCTGGGTGCAATTCGAGTTCGCCGGTGGCGACGCGGAGCAGGTGTCGCTCATCAGCGGCCTCATCGCCGCGGGCTTTCCGGTTCTCGAGTTCAGCGCCCGCAACGCCGGCCTGGAGGATCTGTTCATCGAGATCACCGAAGGGCGCGTGCAATGACGAGGCCCGAAAGGTTTCTCGGCTGGCTCGAGAGCGCAAGCGACTGGCTCAGCCCGATCGTGGTGAAAGAGGTGCGACAGGCCGTGCGCGGACGCCAGTTCGTCTACTCGTTCGGCGCCAGTCTGGTGGCAGGGTTGGTCGTCGCGTTTGGCGGAGCGGCCGACGCTCTCACCGGAACCGGCACGGCCGGCAGGTGGACGTTCGGAGCGCTGACGGGCTGTCTTGCGTTTCTCGGGCTGGCGGTCGTGCCGATCGGCGCGTTCAGCGCGCTCCGGATCGAGCGGATCGAGCAGACGCTCGAGTTGATCACCCTCACTGCGCTCACACCCCGGCGCGTGGTGATCGGGAAGCTCGTGGCGCAGGGGGTCAAGCTGGCTACGCTGTTCGCGGCGGTGGCCCCGTTCATCGCCATGAGCTTCCTCCTTGGCGGGGTGGACTTCACCACGATCCTGATCTCGCTGGCGGTTCTCTTCATATGGTCGTTGTGGATGTGTTCGGCCTGCCTGTTCTTCTCGTCGCTCTTCAAGTCGTGGGCGGCGATAGGTCTCGTTGTGGGCGGTGGTGGAATCGTCCTGTTGCTGATCCTGGGCCTCGGACGGATGCTCTTCCTTCTGGCACTCCGCGGAGGGATCTCCGGATCGGCTTTCGTCTTCGGCTTCACGGGAGCGGAACCCTGGTGGGCGCTTGCGATCATGACGACGTTCTGCCTGGTCAGCATGGCCAACCTCGTGCTGCTGGCCGAGAATCGACTCTCGCTGGCGACTACGAACAGGGTGACCCCCCTGCGAGTGGGGTTCCTCGCGCAGTTCCTGCTGATTACCGCATGGGCGCTCTCCTTCATCAACGAAGCGCCAGCCGTCAGATCGAATGCCCTCGAGGCGCTCAACGTCATCGGCGGCCTGCACCTGGCTCTCGTTGCGATGTTCACGGTCACGGAGGATCTGGTCGTCCCGCGGCGGGTCCTGAGCGCGATGGCGTCATCGCGGTGGCGTTCGGTTCTTGCCATCTTCCAACCCGGCGGCGGGCGCGGCGCCGCCTATGTCCTGGCGCAGATGGCGCTCCTCGTTGCGGCATCGTGGCTGATGCAGGCGACATGGCCTCAGCTGCGCTGGCTCCTGGCCATGTGCGGGTACATCTGCTTCTTCACCGGCGTGCCGACGTGTGCGTTCCGGATTGCCAGCCCCGCGACCCCCGCATCGTTGAGACTGCGCGTTGCCGTGCTGGTGCTGCTGCCCGTGTCGATGTTGTTCCCGGATATCCTCTATTACGTGCTGTGGCAGCCGGGCGTCCTCGATCTCTCCTACGGCACCCGGCATCTGCTCGATCCGATCCGGACGCTCGCGAACTGGCACACGGTCGAGACGGCGGAGTGGCTGGTGGTGCCGTTCGGATTGGGGCTCGTGGGGTTCCTCTCCTATGCAGCACTGATCCTCATCGGGAGGAACATGACCGCGCAGGTCGCGCCGACGGATCCGGAGGGTTCGGCGGCCATCGCGGGAGCACCCGGCCGTGCCAACGTGCTCTATTGACTGGCCTGCGGTGCGGGCCGCCGCGGCGTTCCGCCTCGCGATGCCGCGCACGCCCGTCGGCGGCCGGATCGGCGAGCGCCTCGGCTCGGGCACCGGCAGCTCGCTGGAGTTCCAGGACTACCGCGCCTATGCGCCCGGTGACGACATCCGCCATGTCGACTGGGCGGCCTACGCGCGCTCAGAGCTTCTCTCGGTCCGTCTCTACCGCGAGGAGGTGGCGCCCCGCATCGATCTCGTGCTCGACGTCAGCCGGTCGATGGCCGTCAGCGCGGACAAGCACCGCGCCTACGGCGAGGTCACGGGCCTGCTGGCAATCGCCTGCGCGTCCACAGTGGCCGACTCGCGCGTGATCACGACGGCGGCGGTCCCGCCGCGGCGTCTGCAACGCCCGGAGGAGATCGAGCCCATGCTTGCCTGCGAAGCGACGCTCTCGGCGCTCGAGGAGCCGTACCTGCCGTTCCGGCGCCGATCGCTGCGCGTCGTGGTCAGCGACTTCCTGTTTCCACACGACGCCGACGCGCTCGTCGCCCGCCTCGCACGCGACAGCGCATCGCTGGCCATCGTCCAGCTCACGCTGCGCGAGGAAGCGGAGCCGGGCGTCGAAGGCGGCCGCCGGCTGGTGGACGTCGAAGACCGCGGGGAGATCGATCTGGTGATCGACGCGGCGGCGATTCGAGACTACCGGGCACGGTTCAACAATCTGCGACTGGCCCTGTCGAGGGCCGCCCGGCGCGCCGGCGCGCGCTTCGCGCACGTCCTGACGGACACGCCGATTCGCGGCGTGGCGCGTCAACTTGCGGCCGCGGGCGTGCTGGAGGCCCCATGACGTTCGTGACGCCGCTGGGGCTGCTCGCGCTCCTGGCGATCCCCGCCATAGTGGCGATCCACTTCTTTCGCCGGCGTTTCCCGGTTCGTCCCGTCGCCGGCCTCTTCCTCTGGCAGCCTCCGCGACAGACGCCGGCACAGGGACGCAGGATCGAGAAGCTGCCGATCACGGCGAGCCTGATCCTGGAATGCCTCGCCGCGCTCGCCCTCGCGCTCATCCTGGCCGGCGCGCGCCTCTCGCCGGCCGACATCGAGCGGCATCTCGTCGTGCTGCTCGATGATTCCGCGTCGATGGCGGCCGTGAACGCGGGGGGAGAGAGCGCCCGCGATCGGGCGGTGCGGCGCGTGCTTGCCGAGATCGATCGGCTCGGCGCCCGTGCCCGCATCACCCTCGTCCTCAGCGGCGATCGCCCGTCCCTGCTCGCCGGCCCCGCCGCGTTCGCCGTCGAAGCCCGATCCGCGCTGGACCGCTGGACGCCGGAGGCTCCCCACCACTCGCTCGCGCTCGGCCTCCGGCTGGCGCGGGAGCTCGCCGGACGGCACGGCAGCCTGATGGTGGTGAGCGACATGACCGCGAGCGCACGCGGAGAAGGAGACGTCGCCCAGGCGCTCTGGGTTTCGGTGGGAAACGCGCAGCCCAACGTCGGCATCACCGCGGCCGATCGGACCATCTCTCCCGAGGAGGGCCGGGGCACGATTCTGCTCACGCTCGGAAACTACTCCGACGCGCCGGCGCGCCGGCGTGTAACCGTCACGGCAGACGGCGCCGATGTCCTGGCCGCGGATCTCGACGTTCCGCCCGGCGTCGCCTCGTTCACATTCCCGCTTCCTCCTGGCCTGCCTCCGGCTCGTGTATCGCTGTCCGACGATCCGCTGGCGCACGACAACAGCGTGACGCTGGCGGAGCCCCGCCCGCGGATTGTCGGGGTCGAGAACCGGTTGCCCGAGGGCCGGGGCCGTGACGCGCTGCTCAAGGCGCTCGATGCGCTATCCGGCGTGACCCACGCCGAACGCGGGCATCTGGCATTCGTCGAGCCGGGCGACCTCGATCGGCCGGCGCCGCCGGGCGTATGGCAGGTGGGGTTCGGACGAGCCCCGCAGACCCTGCGCGCGCACGGCGAGCCGGGAGACTTCATCGGTCCGTTCGTGCTGGAGAAGCGCCATCCGCTGCTCCTCGGCGTGACGCTCGGCGGGGTCGTGTGGACCGGGGCGGTGCCGCTCGCGCCCGGGGCCGTGCATCCGCTGGCTTCGGCGGGCGATCGCGCGCTCATCGGCCTGCGTGCGTCGGCGCCGGGCGAGCCGGCAGTGCTGTTCAACCTGGATCTGGATCGCACCA
Organism: Vicinamibacterales bacterium; assembly: GCA_035455585.1. Lineage (GTDB taxonomy): Bacteria > Acidobacteriota > Vicinamibacteria > Vicinamibacterales > 2-12-FULL-66-21 > DATIEW01. Next base: position 4,642 of record DATIEW010000460.1, read on the forward strand.
ATCTGATTCGCTCGCCGGACTGGCCGATCCTGATCTCGAACCTCGTCGAGATGCGGCGGCAGGGTCTGCCGGGGCCGGAGCGCTGGAACTACCGCGTCGGGGAGTGGATCCGGGTGCGCCTCGGACGCGACCCGAAAGGCCCGCTCGGTTATCGCTGCGGCGGCGTGGAGCGCAGCCTGCCGGCCGATCGCCAGCTCGAGTTCATCGCGCCCCCGCATGGTGGAGCGCTCCAGATCGTCGAGGCCGGCGAGGTGCTCTTCGAGCTGGGCGTGAACTTCCTCGACGAGACCGAGAGCAACCTGCGCAGCCAGTCGACCGGCGAGGCCGGCGAGCTGGCGGTCGCGGGGCTTCGCGCCGACGCCGGCCCCTCGTCGGATCCGCTGTTCTGGCTGCTGCTGGCGCTGGGCGGCACGGCGATCCTGGCCAACTGGTGCCTGGTGACTCAGTGGTCACGCGCATAATCACGACGCATTTGGTCTGCGAGGCAGCCTGCGGCGCCCTCGCTGCGTCGCCGGAACGATGCCCGGGACAACTACCAAGCGGAGTTCACTGGTGTCGTCAACCTCCAACTCCCAACCCCAACTCCCAGACAGTCCAAGGCGCAGAGCACGGCACGTTGGGAGTTGGAGATTGGGGTTTGGGAGTTGACAAACGAAGTGAGGTCCGGGGTCAAGGTCCGAACCTGACATGAACCGCGTGTCTCTGCTCTTCCCCGAGCTACTGCTCCTTATCGCGCCGCTGCTGTTCGTCTACTTCTGGCGCGCCCGATCGTCCGCGCTCGGCGGATTCACGCGCGTGCTCATGCTCGCCGTGCTGACGCTCGTCGCGGCGGTGCCGCTCGCGCCCTTCGGCGGCAGGGGCGCCGACGTCGTGGTCGTGGCCGATCTGTCCCGTTCGATGCCCGCCGACAGCCGGGGGCGCGCGCTGGAGATCGTCAAGCTGCTCGAAGAGCGTCGGGCGGGTGGCGACCGCGTTGGGATCGTCACCTACGGACGCCAGGCGCGCATCGAGCGGCTGCCCGAGGAGCTGGGCGAAGCGGGCAGCTTCGTGCAGCAGGTGGACCCGGACGGCAGCGACCTTGGCGGTGCGATCGCTCTGGCCGCCAGCCTCATTTCCCGGAGCCGGCCGGGTCGTCTGATCGTGCTCTCCGACGGCGAGGCGAACGGAATGCCGGTGGTGCCGGCGGCGCATGAAGCGGCCGCCCGCGGCCTGCCGATCGACTTTCGGCTCTTCAGCCGCGGCAGCACGGCGGACGTCGCCGTCGAGTCGCTCGATCTCCCTGGCGTCGTCGACGAGCGCGAGCCGTTTCAGTTCACGGCATCCGTGCACACCGACCGCACCGTCGACGCCGAGGCCGTTCTGCTCCGGGATGACGTGGAGATCGCGAGAGCGACACGCACATTTCAGCCCGGCGTCACCCGGCTGACCTTCCGCGACATCGTCGATCGGCCCGGCGTCGCGCGGTATCGCCTCGTCCTCGCGGCAGGCGACGATCGCGTGCCCGAGAACAACCAGGGCGACGGCGCCGTACGGGTCGAGGCGCCCGCCACGATCCTCCTCGTCAATGCCGGGGGCGGCCCGGACAATCTGAGCCGCGCCCTGTCGGCCGGCAAGCTGCGCGTGACGACGGTCACGCCCGCGGCGCTGCCGCAGGATCCCGCTGGCCTCATGGCGTTTCGGGCGGTCGTCCTCGAGAACGTGCCGGCCGACAAGGTCGGCCCGCAGGCGCTTGGCGCGCTCGCGCAATTCGCGGTAGACCTCGGCGGAGGGCTGCTTCTCACCGGCGGCGGCGGGTCGTTCGGCGTCGGCGGGTACTTCAAGTCCGTGCTCGACCCGCATCTGCCAGTGTCGATGGAAATCAAGAACGAGCACCGCAAGCTGTCGCTGGCGATGGCGGTGGCGCTGGATCGGTCGGGCAGCATGGCCCTGCCGGCCGATGACGGGCGGACGAAGATGGACCTGGCGAACCTCGGAACGTGCGCGGCCATCGAGACGCTGGGGCCCTTCGACGAGGTGGCGGTGATCGCCGTCGACAGCGCGCCGCACGTGATCAGCCCGCTGGTTTCCGCGCGCGAGAAGGACCGGATCTGTGACGAGGTGCTCCGGATCCAGAGCCTGGGCGGCGGCATCT
>DATIEW010000461.1:0-6854 GCA_035455585.1 Vicinamibacterales bacterium
CAGCTATCTGCCGGCGCGCCGCGCCGCGGCTCTGGATCCGGTCAGAGTGCTCGACAGGTGCTAGTTCCAACGCACCTCAGACCCGCATCGCGACCATCAGGCCGTCGCGGATCGGCACGATCGTCGACAGCCACTCCACGCTCGTCGTCAGCAGCCGGGTCGCTTCACGGATGGCGAGCGTCTCCGGCGATCTGTCCGAGGGGTCGAATACACGCCCGCTCCAGAGCATGTTGTCGGCGATCAGGATGCCGCCGGTTCTGAGCCGATCCGCAATGACCGGAATCGCCGCGGGATAACCCGCCTTGTCGATGTCGAGAAAGATCAGGTCGAACGGGCCCTTGGTGCCGCGGAGGATCTCCACGGCCTCACCCACGTGATAGCTGACGATGTCGTCGTAGCCGAGAGCGGCCAGGTGGGTACGGGCCCGTGCCGACAGATCCGCATCCCAGACGACGTGGTGAACCTCGCCGCCGCCGTTGTCGCGCACGCCGCGCGCGAACCACGAGGTGGAGTAGCCGTAGCCTGAACCAAGCTCGAAAACGCGGCGGGCGCCGACGAGCCGCGTCAGCAGGTAGCAGCAATGTCCCGACGCGGGGCCGATGATCGGGAAGGCGTGCTCGAGCGCGTGCGCCTCCATGCGCACGAGTTCGGGCGGGCGCGGCGGGACGAGCCCGTCGACGTAGGTTCGAAGCTGATCGGGGAAAAGGCCTGTCGTCATGCGCGGAAATCAACTCTGAAGAAGAGCGAGTACAGAATCGGCACGACCCCGAGCGTGAGTACCGTCGCAAAGATCAGCCCGAAGATGATGGCGATGGCCATCGGCTCCCACATCGGGCCGCCCCCGAACCACAGCGGCAGCAGCCCGGCGACCGTCGTCGCCGTGGTGAGCAGGATGGGCCGCAGCCGGCGCTGCGACGCCTCCAGTACCGCGCGCGCGGGCTCGAGTCCGTTCGTCTCGATTTCGATCCCGATCCGATCGATGAGGACGATGGCGTTGTTGATGACGATGCCCGCGAGCGCGATGATCCCGAGCAGCGTCATGAACCCGAAGTAGGACTGCGCCACGATCAGACCGATCACGACACCGATCAGGCCGAGCGGGATCGTCAGGAGGATGATGAGCGTCCGCCGGATGGAGTTGAACTGGACGATCAGCAGCAGGAGGATGATGAATCCGCCAATCGGGACCTGCTCGCCGATCGACTGATTCGCTTCGACGGACGTCTCCTCCTCGCCCCCGAACTCGTAGAGGTACCCGAGCGCCCATCCGCGCCGCTCCTCTTCGAGCCACGGCCGCAGCTCCGCGACGATGGGGCTCGCCGTCGCGCCCGGCTGCAGCTCGGAGGACACCGTCACCGTCTTCAGGCGGTTCCGTCGTCTGATCCTGCCCGCTTCCCACACGACGTCGACGTCCGCCACCTGGAGGAGGGGAACGGACTGGCCGGTGGCCTGCGCGTAGACGTTGAGGCTCATCAGCGTCGACACGTCGGTCTGGCTCGCGAGCGACGACCGGAGGGAAACAGGAATCAGCTCGTCCTCCTCGCGGAACTGTGTCGTCTCGAACCCGCTGAGCGCGGTCTGCAGCGAGATGGCGATGTCCTGGTTCGTCACGCCCGCGCGCCTGGCCCGCGGCTGGTCGATCCGCACGAGCAGCTTCTTGCTGCGTGGGCCCCAGTCGTCCTGTATCCCCTTCGTGCCCTCTATCGCCCGCAGCCGCGTCTTGACTCGCTCGACGATGTCGAACAGCGCCTCCGGATCGCGTCCCGACAGCCGCACCTGCACCGGGGCGACGACGGGCGGCCCCAGCTGCAGCGGATTGAGCGTGACCTCCACGTCCGGGAATCGTTCGAGACAGAAGGCCTCGATTCGGGGGATCAGTTCTCCGGTGATGACCGTTCGCGAGGTGGCGTTCAGGATCGAGAACGCATAGTCCGGGCTGCCGGGCTCCGGGTTGTAGGCCAGATAGAATCGCGGGCCGCCCCGCCCGATGAAGGTCGCCCAGTTGGTGACGCCGTCGCGCCGGCCCGTATCCGCCCGGAGATCCCGCGCGATGAAGGCGTCGATCTCCCGAACCACCTGTTCGGTGCGCTCGATCGATGTGCCCGAGGGAAGCTCGAACTCCGCCGTGAAGATCGCCTTGTCGGACGGCGGGAAGAAGACGTTCGGAACGAACGCGAGGCCCTGGAGCGCCAGGGCGAACACCGCGGCGACCATGGCCAGTGCGGCCGCCCGGTGCCGAAGACCCGCGAGGAGCACGCCCCGGTACACGCGATAGAACCGGGTCTCGTAGCCGGCCGCGCGCTCGACCGCCTTGACCCTCAGGAACAGCACGCAGAGCAGCGGCGTCATCGTCAGCGCCAGCACCCACGACGACAGCAGCGTGATGGTCACCACCTTGAAGAGCGGCGCCGTGTACTCGCCGGTCGACGATCGGGCCAGGAAGATCGGGAGGAAAGCGGCCGCCGTGGTCAGCGACGAGATCAGGAGCGGGATCCGCAGTTCGCTCGCCGAGTCGATCGCGGCGTCCACCCGTGTCCTCCCCTCGGACATCTGCACCATGATCGATTCGGCCATTACGATCGCGTTGTCCACCAGCATGCCGAGCGCGATGATGAGCGACGCGAGCGACATCTGGTCGAGGCCGATCCCGAGGAACGACATGACGAGCAGGGCCATCAGCATGGCCATCGGCACGAGCGCCGCCACCACGAGACCGGTCCGCAGACCCAGGAAGAGCAGGAGCACGACGAGCACGATGACGACCGCCTGCAGGAGGCTCCCCACGAACTCGTCGACCTTGCGGTCGACGATCTCGGGCTGGAACGCCACGACGTCGAACTCGATGCCGATGGGGTAGGCGGCCTGGAGCCGCTCGAGCTCGCGGCTCACGCCCTCGCCGAGCGTGATGATGTTGCCCCCGTCCCGCATCGAGATCGCGAGGCCGAGCGCCGGGACACCGGAGGCCCGCATCCGGCTGCTCGGGGGATCGATGTAGCCCCGGTAGATCTGCGCGAGATCCTCGAGATACACCACCTGCTGCCGCCCGGGGAGCGTCACGACAGTCCGGCGCAGGTCGTCGATCGACTCGAAGTTCCCGCTGGGCTCGAGGACGATGCGTTCGACGCCCGTGCTCACGTTGCCGCCCGGAATGATGATGTTGGCGCTCTGGAGGATCTGCTGGAGCTGCAGGGGAGAGAGGCCGAACTCGGCGAGCCTGGCGTTGTCGTAGTCGACGAAGACGCGCTCCTCCTGCGCTCCGTAGATGTCGACCTTGGCCACGTCGCCCACCCGCAGAAGCGCGTCGCGCACGTCGTCGGCGACCGACTTGAGCTCCGCGTACGAGAACCCGGCGCCCGTCAGCGTGATGACGATGCCGAACACGTCGCCGAACTCGTCGTTCACCGTCGGCCCGACCACGTTTTCGGGCAGCTCGGGCCTGACGCGATCGACCTTGCGCCGCAGGTCGTCCCAGATCGGACGCATCTCCCGGAACTCCTCGCGGATGTTCACCATCACGATGGACACGCCCGTCTTGGAGACGCTGGCGATGAAATCGAGCTCCGGAATCTCCTGGATCGCTTCTTCGAGCGTGTCGGTCACGAGGTCTTCGACGCGCTCGGGGCTGGCTCCAGGAAAGAGCGTCAGGACCTGCGCGGTCCGGATGATGAAGCCCGGGTCTTCGGCCCGCGACATGCCGGTGTACGCCCACACGCCGCCCACGATGACGATCGCGAGCGCAACCGCCGTGATCCTGTTCTTCTCGATGGCCAGACGCGTCACGCATCACCTCGTCTGCCCGCCGGTCAACCGCACCTCGCGCCCGTCTTCGATCCGGCTGACGCCCGCGGTGATGACGAACTCGCCGTCCGTCAACCCTCTCAGGATCTCCAGGCCCTCGGACGTGAACTCGCCCACCGTCACCGCGCGCCGGCGCGCCACGGCGACCTCCCCCTGGGCCGGCACGGCCACGAACACGAACCGGCCCTCCCGATCTTCCCCGACCGCCTCGGCCGGCACGACGAACCGCTCGCCGCCCTCGCGGGCGGGAAACTCGAACGTCACAGCGGCGGCCATGCCGGGCCGCACGTCCGGTCCGGCATCCCGGAGCTGCACCGTGACGGGAAATGTAGTCGCCAGGGCCGTCGCCGTCACACCCACCTCTTTCACGAGGCCCTCGAAGCGCCGATCGGGCAGCGCATCGAAGCGGATCGTGACTCGCTCCCGCTCGGCGATTCGCGTGATCAGACTTTCGGGCACCGCAAGCTCGACCTCCGGCTGCAGTCCCGCGGTCAGCACGGCGACCGCCTGTCCGGGCATCACGTTCTCGTTCTCCTCGATCCGGACATCCGCGATGGCCCCGGCCACCGGAGCCAGCAGCCGGGTGTAGCCGACCTGGCGCCGGGCCAGCTCCAGCTGCTTGGCGGCCGATTCCACCTGCGCCTGCGCCGATGCCGCTCCGGCTATCGCGGCGTCGAGGTCGTCGCGAGAAGCGTTGTCGTTCTCGTACAGTCCGCGCACGCGCCGGAGGTCCGCTTCCGCGTTGCTCGCCTGTGCCTCGGCCTGCCTGAGCGCCGCCTCGACCTGCTTCACCTGCAGCTCGTAGTCGACCGGGTCAAGTTCCGCGATGAGCTGATCGGGCCGGACGCGGCTCCCGACGTCGACGAGCACGCGGTTCACGCGCCCGGACACGCGGAAGCTGAGCGTCGATTCGAGGGCGGGACGCGCGATGCCCGAGAAGGTCCGCGTGCGCTCGGTCCCGGCCGCGAACACCTGCGTGTACTTCACGGGTCGGATCACCGGGGGTGCCACAGGCTCCTGTCGGCCGCATGACGCGCTTCCCGCGAACAGCGTCACGCCGACGGTTGCCGCGAACATCCTGTTCATGGCCGTACGGCCCCATCGTCGCCCTGCGATGGAGCGCTTCTCCTCTGGTACCCGGCCGCCGAAAAGAACGCCTTCAGCCGCGCGAGGAAATCCCGGTACTCGTCGGGCGTCATGAAAAAATCGAACCGCCCGACGGCCCGCTGGACGTTCATCAGATCGATCAGGTAGTCGTAGGCGGCGTTGGCCGCGGCCTGCTCGGCGACCAGCGCGGCGTTCTGCGCGTCGAGCAGATCGAGGATCGGCAGCGCGCCACGTTCGTAGGCATCCGACACCAGCTCGAGGTTGCGGCGCGCCGCCCCGGCTGCCGTCCGGGCGAGCTCGATGCCGGCGTAGGCGGATCCGGCGAGATGGAGGGCCGAACGGATGCGCTGCTCGACGCGCTCGGCCGCCGCGCGGCGGTCGAGGAGCTGCTCGTCGAGCTGCTCTCGAGCACGCGCGAGCTCGGCGCGCCGGGCGCCGCCGGTGAACAGCGGCACGGAAGCGGCCAGGCCAATCGTCCAGTTGATGCGGTTCGCTCGCGAGAGCGCAATCGGGAGGCCCGTGCCGAACCCTCCACTGCCGGCGCCGCCCGGCTCGATCCCTGTCACGTCCCCCTGCACCGCGACCGTCGGCGCCCAGAACGCGCGCTCGGCAGCCACGACGGTGCGCTGCTGGGCGAGGATGACCGCATCGAGCTGTCGAAGCTCGGGCGAGAGAGCGAGCCCCTCGCCGGTCATGAAGTCACGGAAGATGTCGAACGCCGTCGGGTTGTCCATATACGGCTCGAGCTGAGCTGCCGTCGTCAGCATGGCCGGATCGCTCAGGCTGGCCTCGGCCGTCTCGAACGGTTCCTCGAGGGGCCGGTGGAGCAGCCGGTTGAGCTCGATCTCCGCGAGGTTCCGCTGCGCGTTCGCGCGGATCACGTCCCGCCGGTTGTTGGCGATCTGGTTCTCCCACCGGATGACCTCCGCCGGCCGCGCGGCGCCGACCCGCTGGCGAGCCTGGGCCAGCTCCAGGTTCGAGCGGGTGACGTTCAGGTTGGTCCGCTCGATCCGCTCGAACGTCTTCGCGCGGAGCACGTTGAGATAGGCGACCGCGCCTTCGAAGACGACGTCGAGCCGCGTCTGCTCGCGCGTCTGCTCGCGCGACGCCTGCAGGTGCTCCTGGATGTCGACGTTTGCCAGCGCGGCGTCCGAGTAGATCAACTGCGACACGCCCGCGGATCCGAGATAAAGGCGCTGCGGCTGGCTGCCAAGGGACGCACCGGCGCGATCCGCGTCGATGACCTGCATCCGCCCCGATATGGAGAGCTGTGGGTAGAGGGCGGATCTCGCCTCGCGGATGGTCTGCGCGCCGGCGGCCACGAACCGATCGGCCGCGAGGACGTCGAGGTTCTGCACGACCACCTCGCGGGCGGCCGTCGCGAGATCCAGCCGGCGCTGAATACCAAGGCGCGCATCGTGAAGGATCTCCGCTTCCGTGATGATGCTCCAGCGGGGGTGAACTCCTATCGCCCTGGCCGTCGACATGTTGAGCGTCAGACGCCTCTCGCGCCGGAAGTCTACGGGGATCGATCCCGGCTCCTCGCCGTGGACGATGCGCTGCAGGTTGAGGGCGATACGGCGGCCCATCCGCCGGAAATCGGTGTCCAGATAGGTGCTCGCCAGGAGGCCGCGGTCGATCTCCGATCGCCCCCAGTAGGAGAAGGCTGGAAGCCGCCTGCGGATGAGCTCCTTCACGAGACGATCGAAGTCGCCAGGCAGCAGCTGAATCAGCGGCAGGACGTAGACGGCGTCCGCGGTCGGAGGGATTTCGGCGAGAGCCGCATCGACCGACCTGCCGACGCGGACGAGCGTGAGCTTCAGGTCGAGGGCTGCGACGTCACCGCGGATGTTGGCCGCCAGCTCCGGCACGGCCGCCAGGACGCCCTCGTTGGCCAGCACGGTCAGGTGCCGGAAGGGCACGACCTCACGAAACTGCCGCAGGTCCTC
>DATIEW010000462.1:0-10454 GCA_035455585.1 Vicinamibacterales bacterium
CTCGTCCTGTCGACCCGCCGCGCGCAGCGTCTGGCGCGCCAGCAGATGGAGTTCGTGGCAACCGTATCGCACGAGCTGCGCACGCCGCTGGCCGTCATCCGGTCCGCGGCCGAGAACCTCGCGGACGGCGTCGTGCAGGACGGGACCGGGGTCCGCAGATACGGTGAGCTGGTGCGGACCGAGGGCCGCCGGCTCACCGAGATGGTCGAGCAGGTCCTCGAGTTCGCGGGCATTCAGTCGGGCCAGCGCGACCTCGCGCTGAAGCCCGTCGCCGTCGAGCCGCTCGTCCGGGAGATCGTCACCTCGTCGGCGGCGTTGATCGAGCAGTCGGCACTGTCGATCGAGCTCTCGTTCCCGCCCGATCTTCCGCCGGTGCTGGGCGACGAGCCCGCGCTCGGCCGTGTGTTCCGGAACCTCATCGGAAACGCCGTCAAGTACGGCGCCGTGGGCGGATGGGTCGGCGTGAGTGCGCGCGCCAGCGCCTCGCACGTGATTGTCACCGTGGCCGATCGCGGCATCGGCATCGCCCCCTCCGACCAGGGACGGATCTTCGAGCCGTTCTATCGATCCGCCGATGCCGCTGCCGCGCAGATCCAGGGCGCCGGGCTCGGCCTGAGCCTCGTCAGGCGGATTGTCGACGCGCACGGCGGCCGCGTCCTCGTGACGAGCGCGCCCGGCAAGGGGAGCGAGTTCGCGGTGCACCTTCCCGTTGCCGGGATCGAAGGCGCTGTCCCCGCGGCTCGGTCAAGCCCCGAACCGTCCGGACAGGGCCCCGCGGCGGCGAGGTTCACCTGAAACGCATCCTTCTCGTCGAAGACGAACCGGGGCTCGTCCTGACGCTGTCGGACCGCCTGACGCGCGAAGGCTACCAGGTCGAGACCAGCCCCGACGGCGAGACCGGCCTCGAGCGCGCATCGGCCGAGGCGTTCGACCTCGTCCTGCTCGACGTGATGCTCCCCAGGCTGAACGGGTTCGACGTCGTGCGCGACCTCAGGAAGCGCGGCGTCGAAACGCCCGTCATCATGCTCACGGCGCGGGGACAGACCGTCGACAAGGTCGTCGGACTGAAGCTCGGCGCGGACGACTACGTGACCAAGCCGTTCGAGACGGTCGAGCTGCTCGCGCGGATCGAGGCCAAGCTGCGGCGCGCGCCGGTCGCGCCGCACCTGGCCGAGGGCCATCAGTTCGGCGACATCCGGATCGATTTCCGGCGCGCCGAGGTCACCCGTGCCGGCGCTCCGCTGGAGCTGTCGGCCCGCGAGTTCCAGCTCCTGCGGTACTTCGTCGAGCACCGGGGCGCGACGCTGACGCGCGAAGAGCTGCTCAACGAGGTCTGGGGCTACAACGCGATGCCCTCCACGCGCACGGTCGACGTCCACGTCGCCTGGCTGCGCCAGAAAATCGAGCCCAACCCCCGCCACCCGCAGTTCATCCTCACCGTTCACGGCATGGGCTATAAATTCGGGGGGTGAGAGGAGATCAGGAGAGCCTGCTCTTCGTCCCCTCCGGCTCTCGCTTGCGGAGTTGGGAGTTGGGGCCGGTTCGCGCTTACCATGACGCATGCTCTGCGATGCGCATTGCCACTTCTTCTCGACGCGGTTCCTCGAGATCCTGACGGCCGACCTCGCCGGACTGCCGGCGGGCGGACGGGCGGCCGCCGTTGCCGCTCGGCTCGGATGGGAGGATCCCGGTACTCCTGACGCGCTCGCCGATCGCTGGGTGCGCGAGCTGGACCGCCATGGTGTCTCCCGCGCGGCGCTCATTGCGAGTATTCCTGGAGACGAGGAATCGGTCGCCGCGGCGGTCGCGAGGCACCCGTCGCGATTCGCCGGCTTCTTCATGTTCAATCCCACGGCGCCTGACGCAGACGCCAGGCTCACTCGTGCTCTGGGGGACTTGAAGATGCGCGCCGTCGCCCTGTTCCCCGCGATGCACCGTTTTCGCCTCGACTCCGACCAGGTCGCGGCGGTCTTCGATCGTTCCGCGTCGGCCCGAGCGGCGGTGTTCGTGCACTGCGGCGTGTTGACGATCGGCGTCAGGAAGAAGCTCGGCCTGCCCTCTCCCTTCGACCTGCGGCTCGGCGATCCGCTCGCCGTGGCCGCAGTGGCCACACGACACCCGAACGTGCCCGTGGTCATCCCGCACTTCGGCGCGGGCCTCTTCCGCGAGGCCCTGATGGCCGCCGACCAGTGCCCGAACATCCACCTGGACACGTCGAGCACGAACGGCTGGATGCGGTATCATCACGGGCTGACGCTCGACAGCGTGTTCCGGCTGGCGCTCGACGTCGCCGGCGCGGATCGGCTCCTCTTCGGAACCGACTCCTCGTTCTTCCCGCGAGGGTGGCAGCGGCCCCTCTTCGACGCCCAGATGCAGGCCCTGGCCGCCGCTGGCGTCGACGATGAGGCGCGGGCGAAGATCGTGGGGGGGAATTTCGAGCGGCTCTTTGCCAGCTAGTGTCCCGTTACCGTGATACGTGGCATGAGTCCCGGAGCGGATGCCCCGCCCGGGAATTATGTCGCGTATCACGGTAGCGGGACACTACTCTAACGTGCTCGGCTCGTCCAACGCCGATGGTCAGGCCGGACCTGAAAGCTGACTGCCTGAAAGGCGGTGAGTTGAGACCTGGCACGTTGGACCCGAGGCTGAAAGGACGGACAGATGTCGACGCGCACGTCTATCTTCACCGCCACGTTCGCCGTCGCGGTTGCCGCGATGGCGTCGATTCCCGCCCGGGCCGTCTGGCAGCAGCCTGCACGGCCTCCGGCCGATCTCGTGCTCACGAACGGGAAGATCGTCACGGTCGAGGACGACACCCCGCAGGTCGAGGCCATCGCCCTCGCCGGCGACCGCATTGCGGACATGGGAACCAGTGCCGACATGAAGCGGCATGTCGGTCCCGGAACGAACGTGATCGACCTGAAGGGTCAGCTGGTGATTCCCGGCTTCATCGAAGGACACGGCCACTTCACCGGCGTCGGCCAGGCGCAGCTGAACCTCAACCTGATGAAGACGAACTCCTGGGATGAGATTGTCTCGATGGTCGAGGAGGCGGCGAAGGGGGCCAAGCCGGGCCAGTGGATCTACGGCCGGGGATGGCACCAGGAGAAGTGGAACCGCAAGCCCGAGCCCAACGTGGAGGGCTTCCCGACGCACGAAGCGCTCAGCCGCGTGTCTCCGGACAACCCCGTTCTGCTGACCCATGCGAGCGGCCACGCGAGCTTCGCGAACGCGAAGGCGATGGAGCTGTCCGGCATCACGAAAGACACGCCAGACCCGGCGGGGGGTGACATCCTGCGCGACGCCGCAGGCAACCCGATCGGCGCGTTTCGTGAGACCGCTTCGCGCCTCATCCGCCGCGGCGCCGGGGAGCCCAGGCCGACCCCGGAGGAAGCGGCTGCGCGCGCGCGGCGTGTTCTCGAGCTCGCGTCGAAGGAGGTCGTGTCCAAGGGAGTGACCTCCTTCCAGGATGCGGGGTCATCGGTGGCTGACGTCGACCTGATGAAGCAGCTCATCGACGAAGGGAAGATCCACGTCCGCCTCTGGATCATGCTGCGCATGGACAACCGGGCGCTCGCGGCGAACCTCGCCAGGTACCGGATGATCGACTACGGCAACGGCTTCCTGACCGTCCGGGCGATCAAGAAGTCGATCGACGGCGCTCTTGGACCGCGCGGCGCGTGGCTGCTCGAGCCGTACGCCGACAAGGCCGGCGATACGGGCCACAACACCACCCCGGTCGAGGAGATCCGCGAGGCGGCGAAGCTCGCGCTGCAGCACGGCTATCAGATGTGCGTGCACGCCATCGGCGACCGTGCGAACCGCGAGACGCTCGACATCTTCGAGGAGGCGTTCAAGGCGAATCCCGACCGGAAGGACCTGCGCTGGCGCGTGGAGCACGCCCAGCACCTGAATGCCGCCGACATCCCGCGCTTCGGCAGGCTCGGCGTGATCGCCTCGATGCAGGGCGTTCACTGCACGTCGGACGCCCCGTGGGTGATCGCGCGTCTCGGGGCGCGGCGGGCCGAGGAGGGCGCCTATGTCTGGCAGAAGCTCATGAAGTCCGGCGCGATCGTCACGAACGGGACCGATGCGCCCGTCGAGGACGTCGATCCGATCGCGAGCTTCTATTCGACCGTCACCCGCAAGCTCGCCGACGGCAAACTGTTCTACCCGGATCAGCGGATGAGCCGCATCGAGGCGTTGAAGTCCTACACGATCCGGAACGCCTTTGCCGCGTTCCAGGAGGACTCGCGCGGGTCGTTGAAGCCAGGGAAGTACGCCGACCTGGTCGTGCTCTCGAAGGACATCATGACCGTGCCGGACAGCGAGATCCCGACCGCCGAAGTCCTGTACACGATCGTCGGCGGAAAGATCCGCTATCAGCAGTAACCGCCGGCCGCTGCCGGTTTTGGGGCCGGACGAACGGGGGCGTCGTCACCCTGTGGTGGTGACCTGTCGGCCGCGCGAGTGCTGCTGCGAGGCCACCTTGCGGCGGTACTGGTCGAAGAAGCGGTTGCACGCGCGGTGGAACCGGTCGGACAGCTCGCGGCCGGCATCGCCCGGCACGGGCCCGAGACGGCTCCAGACCGACTGAGCCTGGCGCACCTCGTCAGCCATGGCGCGCCACTTCGATTCCTCGCCCGCCCGGCCGCCGATGGTGTTGGCGGCGAGCGCTTCCCGCAGCATGTCTGCAAGCGCCTTGGAGGAGCCTGCGGGTCCAGCCACGTCGGCCACGAAGCCCTCGACGCGTCCGCACAGCTTCGCCATCTTCTGCCGGCTGGCCTCGACGTCGAGCTCCGTTCCCTTGAATGCCTCGGGGTATCCCGCGATCAGCCGTTCGAGCGCGCCGACGAAGCGCGCGCTCAACGGGTCCGCGCCCTGACGCACGACCGGTGTGGTCTGGTTCCACCTGGTCCTGAGCGAGCGCACCCGTTCGACCAGGTCGCCTGGCGGCAGGGGAGCTGAGGCTGGAGCCTGGTCGGCCGGGAGCACCGATGGTGCTGAGTCCGTGCCGTCGGCTCCGATTGGTTCACCTTCCGGTACGACGGCGGCACCGGTCGCAGGCGCTGAGGGCGCCAGCGATTCCAGCTCGCTCACGAGCGCCTCGCGATCCGCCTGCTTGGCCTCCAGCTCGATCTCGTCGCGCCGCTTGTAGCGGTCGAAGAACGTGTCGCACGCGGCGCGGAAGCGGTGCCAGATCGCTTCCGACTTGTTGCGGCGCACGGGACCGACGGACTTCCACTCCGTCTGCATGCGCCGAATCTCGGCCGCCGCCCGCTCCCAGTCGCGCGAGGCGGCGAGCTGCTCGGCACGGTCGCAGAGCGCTTCCTTCTTCGCCAGGTTTGCCGACCACACCTCCTTCCTCTGGGCGAGGTCGGCATTGCGGCGCGTGAAGAACCGGTCGCACGCGTCCCGGAACCGCTTCCACGTCGCCTTCATGTCCTGCCGCGGCACGGGGCCGATCTGCTGCCACTCGGCCTGCAGCTTCTTGAGCTCGTCGGCGGTCTTGATCCAGTCGGTCGAGTCGGCGAGCGCCTCGGCGCGCTCGATGATCACGAGCTTCTTCTGGAGGTTTCCTGCCCGCTCCTCGGCGCGATGGGCAAAGAACTCCCTGGCCTTCGCCTGGATGGGGTCTGCCGCCTGGCGATAGCGGTGCCAGAGCGCCTGGGCCTGGGCGCGCGGCGCCTCGGCGACCTGCTTCCAGCGTTCCTGGATGTCGTGCAGCTCACGGGCGGCCTTCTCGACCTCTTCGGGCGGCGGCCCTTCGTCGCGGTCGAAGTGGTACTTCGCGTGGAGCACTTCCGTCTTCGCGATCAGCTCCTCCTGCACGGCGGCGTTGGCGAAGCGCTTCCACTCATCCATCTCCCGCAGCTCGTGCAGCTTCGGCGAGAGCATGGTGAGCGCTGCCCTGACGCGCTCGATGATCGCGTGAAGCTCGTGCTCCTCGACCGACGGCGGCGCGTCGATCACGGCGCGCAGTTCGCGGGCGGCGCGGTCTGCTTCCCGCAGCGTGAGGTCCTCCGCCGGAGCGCGCTTGTGCGCCCGCTCGATCAGCTGGTCGATGCGCTGAACCTGCAGCTTCAGTGCCTTCTCGGCGGCGGCGCGCCGGTCTTCTTCCCGCTGGCGTGCGGCTGCTTCGGCTGCCTGGAACCGCTCCAGCACGCCAGGTGGAAGCTCTCCGGCGTCCGGCTGCAGCCGTTGCCATTCGGCCACGACGGCGGTCCACTGGTGTTCCCGGGGATGCTCCTCCGCGGCCAGCCGCGCTGCCTCCTGTGAAAGCTCCTCGAGGCGCGCGTGGTCGCGCTCGAACCGTGCGCGATCCTGCTCGCGCGCGATCGCGTGCCGGCATGCTTCCTCGAACCGTCCGCGAAGCTCGGCGTCCTCGACTTCCTGCTCGTCCGGCCCCTGGAGGCCCTCCCATTCGGCGCGCGCCTTCTCGACCTCGTCGTTGACGCTCTCGCCCCGAAGCGCGCTGACACGGTCGCAGAGCGCAATGCGGACCGCGCGGATCGCGGCGAGGCGCTCCGCCTCGGCCCGGCGCTCCGCTTCCTCGCGCTCCGTCCGCTCGATGGCGTCGTTCGCTTCGGCGACGACCGCGCCGAACCGGGCCTGCGTCTCCTGGTCGATTTCGAATGGCTGGCCGCCCGAGAGCTCCCGCCACTCGGCCTCTGCTTCTTCGAGCTGCAGCCGGTTCGACGGCGCGGCGACAAGCGCCTCGAGCCGCGCCATGACGGCTGCGATCCGCTGCTGCCATGCCTCGAGCGCCGCGCTCCGCGCCGCCTCGGCATCGTCGATTGCCTGGATCATCGCGCGGGCGCGCTTCGACACCGCCTTGCTCTTCGCCCGGTTCGCTGCCTGCTCGAGTATCTCGCGAAGGCCTCCCGCGGCCGCGACGCCTTCGGCCGCGCGTTCGAGCGCCGCGACCCCGGCGTCCCTGTGCTCGGTTCGCGTCGCCACGTTCAACAGTTCCGAGTGATCCGCGATGCGCATCGCCGCGTCGAGGGCCGTCTGCGGATCTGCCGCCTGTCGCGCGACGCTTCCCAGGATCTTCGTATCGTGGATGCGGCCGAGCGCCGCCGTACGGATGGTGTCGTGTGGCGATGCCTTCGCGACCGACGAGAGGTCTTTCTGATCGTCGAGCCCGGCCAGCGCGAGCGCCGCATCTCCGTCCGAGTCGGCCGGGGCGATGGCGACGGCGACGAGCCGTTCGCTCAGTTCCTGCCGGAGATCCCGGTCTGGTTCCCTGCCTGCCAGGGCGACCAGCTCTTCGACGGCGTCCACCCGCCCGATTGCCGCGCGGCGCACGCGGAGGTCCTCGTCAGATCCGGCCAGTTCCGCGATGATCTGGCGATGCTCCGGGTCGTCTGGCATCTCGCCGATCGCCGCCGATCGGATCTCCGGGTCCGGATGCTTCCATCGTGGCTGGGGCTTGAAACGATCCAGGAAAGACATCGGGGGAGCCTTGCAATTGACGGCGGCCAGGGCGCTGCCGCGAGCGTGCGCTCAGGTCGTTCGGCCCTGCCGCCGGCAATTCGTTAACGGTTCGATTCCAGAGTGAGCCACTCGGCAATCTGCTCGCGCGTCAGGCGATGGTCGTCGTTGAGATGCACGATCATTGCCGAGAGCGGCAGGCGCTTGCCGCAGCCCTGGGGGCACCGTTTTGTCACCTCGTCGAGACACCTGAAGAGCCTCTCGAGGTGATCGGGTACGAGCTTGCCGTGCTGCCGCGGCAGATGATACACGCCTTCGTACACCGCGCCGAGTGCGCACGATCCGCCGTGGCCGTCGAAGTAGCTGCCGAAGCACTGGTGGCCGCGCTTCGAGCCGAGACGGATGAAGTCCGCCAGCTCTTTCTGCTCGTTTTCGAGTCCTGTCGCCATCGGAATCTCTCCTCGCGCCACGCGCCTGCCAATGGCCGAACTGTTGGGGACGGACCGGGGACCCGCGTCGGAGGCGGGCACACCAGCCGGACCGTTGGCTTCATTGTAGCGCACGCCTGCGGTTGCGTTTCGTGAAAACCAGCCAGTTTACGGGCGTAACGGCGCCGTACCAGGATCCACCAAATTGAATCAGACTCTCCGATCCGTTGGTTTGCGCGGGGTGGCCAATTTTGCCGAGAGGCCCTTGGGACGAAGCGGCTGTGGGTGGGGCCGGACGGGTCCGCGGGACGGCAGGACGGCGTGCGCATACAATACCGTGATGGTGCTCCTCGCCCTCGCCTGGCTCTTCGTGCAGCCACCGGCGGCGCAGCAGGAGCCCACCCTCGAGCCCGCGCCCGGCAATCCCGTCGTCGTGATGTCCACGTCGCTCGGGGACATCACCATCGAGCTGTTCAAGGACAAGGCACCCGTGTCGGTCGCCAACTTCCTGCAGTACGTCGCGGAAGGTTTCTACACCGGCACGATCTTCCACCGCGTCGAGCGCGGCTTCGTCGTACAGGGTGGAGGCCTGACCGCCTCACTCGAGGAAAAACCCACCCGTCGCCCGATCCAGAACGAAGCGACGAACGGCCTGCGCAATGTGCGCGGCACCATCGCCATGGCCCGTCGTTCGCAGCTCCGCAGCGCGACGTCGCAGTTCTATTTCAACCTCAGCGACAATCCCCGGCTCGATCACCTGGGCTTCACGCCATCGGAATTCGGCTACGCAGTGTTCGGCCGCGTGCTCTCCGGATTGGACGTCGTGGATAAGATCGGTGCGGTTCCCACGCGCCGTTCAGACGATCTCGACGGCCTTCCGGTCGAGCCCGTGACGATCACCGGCGTGCGTGTGGCGCAGGCGCCGAAGCAGTTGTAGTGAGAAGAAACCGGATCAATTCCCAATCTCCAACTCCCAACGCCCAAGGAGATCGGCTGGCAGCTCTTTCTGGAACTTGATGAGGTCCCGCCCTGAGACGCACGCGGTTCCAGCAACCAAGCCCGGAGTCGGGTGCTTGGATGTGGGGAGTTGGTAGTTGGGAGTTGACGCTCTTCTTACAGCCTCCCCAGCTCCTCTTCGAGCCTGGTCACCAGATCGTCGAGCTGATCGACGATGGCGCGAACGGTGTTGGGGAGGTTGAGGTCGATGCCCGCCCGCCTGAGCAGCTCCATCGGATAGTCGCTGCCGCCGGCCCGCAGCAGCGTCAGGTAGCGGTCGCGGGCGTCGCGTCTTACCGCTTCATCCGGGTGCATGATGTCCTGCGCGATGCGGGCGGCCGACGCGAAGCAGGTCGCGTACTGGTAGACGTAATAAGGTGAGTTGAAGAAGTGCGGGATCCGCGCCCACGTGATTCCGGTCAGGTCGGTCAGATCGAGCGCGTCCCCGTAGTATTCGGCGAGCAGCCCGCTGTACATCCTCGTGAGGATCTCCGCCGTGATCGGCTGATCCTGCTCGGTCAGCCGGTGCGCGCGCAGTTCGTAGTCCGCAAACAGCACCTGCGTGTAGAACGTGCTCGTGATGTTGTCGATCGCGTGCTGCAGGAGGACGATCCGCTCCGCGGGGTCGGTCGAGCGCGCGAGCATGTATTCGAGCAGCAGCGCCTCGCTCAGCGTCGACGGCACCTCGGCGACGAAAATCGTGTCGTTGGAATAGACGAACGGCTGCGTCTCGTGCGACAGGATCGTGTGCATCGAATGCCCCATCTCGTGCGCGAGCGTGAACACGTCGTCCAGCGTGTCGGTGTAGTTGAGCAGCATGTACGGATGGGTGCCGTACACGGGCGCCGAGTACGCGCCGGAGCGCTTGCCGTCGTTCTCGTACACGTCGATCCAGCCGCCCGAGAAGCCCTGGCGCATCCTGGCCTGATAGTCCGGGCCCAGTGGTTCGACGGCTTTCACGATCCAGTCGAGCACCTCCTCGTAGCCGTACTTCTTGTCGAAGGTGACGAGCGGGATCGAGAAGTCGTAGACGTGGTAGGACGGAACCGCGAGCGCCCGGCGGCGCAGCTTGTGATACCGCCGGAGCGGCCCCGCCCCCGCGCGGGTGGTCTCTATCAGGTTCTCGACGACAGAGGTCGGGATGTTGTCGCCATGGAGCGCGCTCTCGAGCGTACTCTTGTAGCCGCGCGCGCGTGCCTGGAACCAGTCGCGCTGGCAGACGGCGTCGTAGAGCGCCGCATAGGTGTTGAGGCTCGACTGGTAGGTCTCGTGCAGCGCCTTGAACGCGGCCGCGCGGTCCGACTGCTCGCGGCGGGTCGCCAGAATCGCGCGGTACTGCCCGTAGGAAACCGTGACCGCCACGCCGTCCGAGAGCGTGATCGTCGGGAACTTCGCGTCGGCGGTCGAGAGCGCCCAGTAGGCGTCGTTGGGAGCGGACGCGAGGCGGCTGGCGAGCGACATCAGCCGTTCGCCCGCCTCGTCGAGTACGTGCTCCTGCTGCCGGTAGAGATCCTCGATCGCGAAGCGGTACAGACGGAGCGGCTCGGACTGCTCCATCCATCCGCGCACCGCGGCCAGCGGAATCTGCAGCAGCTC
>DATIEW010000463.1:0-2804 GCA_035455585.1 Vicinamibacterales bacterium
TCCCGCGTATTGTAGACGACCATCCGGCCAGGCGGCCGTCATCGCATAGTAAGATGCGCGCCGACGCTCATGCCCGGGCTCGAATTCCGCGACGTTCGCAAATCGTTCGGCGCCGTCAAGGCGCTCACCGGCGTGACGTTCTCCGTCGCCGAGAGCGAGGCGCACGCAATCGTCGGCGAGAACGGCGCGGGCAAGTCCACCCTGCTCAAGATCCTGGCCGGCATTCTGCGTCCGGACGGCGGGTCCCTGCGGTGGCGCGGTGATCCGCTCCATCTCTCCAGCCCCCGCGACGCGCTCGAGCGCGGTATCGGCATGGTCTACCAGGAGATGCTGGCCTTCCCGAACCTGACCGTCACGGCCAACATCTTCGCCGGGCGCGAGCTGACGCGGCACGGCCGGCTCCTCGAAGCCGACATGCGGCGGCGCACACACCAGCTGCTCGACGAGCTGCACATGCCGATCGACCCGGATGCCCTGGCCGAGTCGCTCCCGGCCGCCCAGCGGCAGCTCCTCCAGGTCGCGCGCGCGCTCGCCTTCGACTGCAGCATTCTCGTGCTCGACGAGCCGACCACGTCGCTGACCGACGCAGAAGCCGCCCACCTCTTTGCGGTGCTGGAGAAGCTCAGACACAAGGGAGCCACCATCCTATACGTTTCGCACCGGCTGCAGGAGGCATTCCGTCTGTGCGATCGCATTACGGTGCTCCGGGACGGCGGCTACGTGGGAACCTTCACGACGGCCGACGTCACGACCGACCGCATCGTCCGGTCGATGGTGGGCCGGGATCTGCCGCCGCGCGCGGACGCTGCCGCCGCGCCCAGCGTCTCGCCGGTGGTCCTCGAGGTTCGAGATCTGACGCGGCGTCCCGGTTTCGAGAACATCTCCCTCGAGGTCAGGGCCGGCGAGATCGTCGGCATCTTCGGGCTCGTTGGATCAGGACGCTCGGAGCTGCTCGAGACCATCTTCGGGCTGTATTCACCGGAAAGCGGTGTGATCCGGGTCGCCGGACGTCCGGTGCGTTTTCGATCCGCGAGGGACGCGGCGCGGGACGGGATCGCCCTCGTCCCGGAGGAGCGGCAGCGTCAGGGCCTGTTCTTCAACCTCGCACTGCGCCACAACCTCGTGCTCCCGTCCCGGACGGCGCGAGCCGGGATCCTCGTACGGAGCGCCCGCGAACGGACCGAGAGCGAGCAGCTGCTGCGCGACTGGCGCATCCGGGCGGCCGGCATCGACGCCACGATCGACAGCCTCAGCGGCGGCAACCAGCAGAAAGTCGTCCTGGCCAAATGGCTGGCAACCGGCCCGCGCGTGCTGCTGCTCGACGAACCAACCAAGGGAGTGGATGTCGGCGCCAAGTTCGAGATCCACGAGATCGTCCGCCGGCAGGCCGCCCGCGGCATGGCATGCCTCGTCGTGACGAGCGATCTCCCCGAGGCGCTCGCGCTGGTACACCGCGTCGTCGTGATGCGCGAGGGCCGGATTCAGGGTGAGCTGAGCGGAGCCGGCGCAACGGAAGAGTCCGTGATGCAGCTGGCAACATCGGCGCTGAAGGACGCGTCGTGAAGAGATTCTGGCACGTCCGCGAGCTGAGCACCGTTGCTATCCTCCTGCTCGAGATCCTTTTCTTCGGCTGGTACCTGTGGCCCGAAGGGAACCGCCCGCACCCGTTCCTGAACTTCCCCAACGCCCTGCTCATCCTCAAGTACTCGTCGATCTACGGCATTGCGGCCGTCGGCGCGGCAATCGTGATCATCTCCGGCGGCATCGACCTCGCCCCCGGCGCCGTGATCGCGCTGGCCGGCGTGGTGTGCGGCGGATTGTTCGTCGAAGCCGGCTGGCCTCTGCCCGCGGCCATGGCCGCTGCGCTCCTGACGGGGGCCGGCGCCGGGCTGCTCAGTTCGCTGCTGATCGTCGCCGTTCATCTTCCCCCTTTCATCGCGACGCTCGGCGTGATGGGAATCGCCCGCGGCGCCGCCTTCATAATTACAGAGGGGCGGTACTTCGACCTCTCGGCCCGGTTGATCGGCGGATGGCGCCCGATGGGGCTCCCCGCCGACTGGGTTGCGCCGCTCGCCATGATCGGCCTGGCCGTCACGTTCCAGGTACTGATGACGCGCTTCCAGTGGGGGCGGGCCGTTTTCTCCATCGGCGGCAACGAGACAGCGGCGCTCTTTTCGGGCATCGCCGTGGGACGCATCAAGACGTCGGTGTACCTGTTGAGCGGCCTGCTGGCTTCCGTCGCGGGCATCGTGCTGGCGGTCGTCCAGGGTCAGGGCAAGGCGGACCTTGCGACGGGATACGAACTGGATATCATCGCCTCGGCGGTCGTCGGCGGCGCCAGCCTGTCAGGAGGCAGGGGATCCGTCATGGGGGCCGTGCTGGGCACGCTCATCTTCGGCGTGCTCCGCAACGCGCTGCCCCAGATCCCCGGCGCCACGTTCTACGATCGGCTCATCGTCGGGCTCGTGGTCATTGTCATCGTGGTGATTGATCAGCTGTTGCTGAAACGTGGGAAGTAGCGGTTCGCGGTCCGCAGTTCGCGGTCCGCAGTTCGCGGTTCGGGGAGGTCACGGAGACAGAAATGAAGCGAATCAGCATGACGTTGCTCGTGATGGCGTGCGTCGGGATGGTGTCGTGTGGGGGTTCAGACAGAGAAGACCCGGCCGGCGGCGCGGCGGCTGGCGGCCAGCGGCTGCGGTTCGCGGTGATTCCGAAGTCGCTCGACCTGCCGGTGTTCAACTACGCGCGCATCGGGGCGGAACGCGCCGCGAAGGAACTGGGCACCGTCGAGATCATCTGGAACG
>DATIEW010000464.1:0-14121 GCA_035455585.1 Vicinamibacterales bacterium
GACGTTAACAGGAGATCAGGGGGACGTTAGCTGGAAATCGGGTAGTTCGAGCACATTCGGTTCGTGGCTTCCGGCGTCAGCCTGAAGGCCCCGGCCGCGCCAGAGGCGTCTTCCATCTAAAGGCGGAAGCTACGGCTCAGCGCGCGAGGGACAGCCGGAACGCCGCCATCTCCGCGCCGTTGCGAACCACGAGAAGATCATCGACGAGCACGGGGTGATTCCAGGTCTTCCCCTCGATCGCCGGAAACCGCGCGACCTCCGTGAACCGGTCTGGTGCCGCCCTGACGAGCGCCAGCTCACCCTCCTCGGACAGCACCAGCATCAGATCCTGGCGGGGCAGCAGGACGAGCTGGCCGTTGCCATAGCGTCCGCCCTTCCACTTGCGCGTGCCGTCCTCGAGGTCGATGCACGCGAGAATGCTGCCGTCGAAGCCGTAGGCATGACCCTCGTGGACGACGAAGTCATTGAAGTACGGCTTCAGGCCGATCGACGTCCAGCGCTCTTCGACGCTCCATCCGCCAGGCCCGTGCGAGACCGCGAGGCGGCGCGTGCCGATTCCTCCCGTGGTGGTGATGGCGTTGATCACGACGTCACCCTCCGGGGTCAGAGCTGGCTGCACGATCGCACCGCCGGACCACGCGTGCTCCCAGAGGAGCGCGCCGTCCTCCGGTGCGACGCTCATCACGCCGGCCCCGGTCAGCTGGAGGATCTGTGCGACTCCGCCGATCGCCGCAAGATGCGGGGAGCTGTAGCTGACGCCGGTGGCCTTGCCGACCCAGCGTCGATCGCCGGACGCGCGGTCGTAGGCGGCAAGCCCGCCCGCATACACGATGACGACCTCGCCGACCACCAGGGGCGAGCTCGAAAAGCCCCAGTACGGGACCTTCGCGCCAGTGTCGTCCGCAGCGTTTCGCGACCACAGGACGGCGCCGGTAGCGGAGTCCAGCGCGTTCAGGATACCGGTCGCGCCGAGGGAATACACGCGGCCGTCGCTGACGGTCGGCGTCGCGCGCGGACCCGCCCCGCCGTTCGACTCCCAGAACCGGACGGCGTCGCGGTGCATCCACACCGCCTCACCGGTTGCCGCCTTGTAGCAGGCCACGATTTCATCGTCGCCCCGCTGCTCCTGGGTGCAGAGGAGATTCCCATGCATTGCGAAGGACGACCAGCCCGGTCCGATCGGCCGGCGCCAGAGGAGGGCCGGCGGTCTGGTGGACCAGTCGGTCTCGATCCGCACACCACGAACGATGCCGTCCCGCCTGGGTCCGCGAAAGCCTGGCCACTCGGCACCTTCTTTCGCACCCGGCGGATCGGCACCGGGCAGGGGCGCCTCGACGGTTGGAGCCGGTACTTCCTTCTCGAGAGTCTCCCTGGTTGCGGGCCCACCCGTGGCAGCCGTCCGCTCGTCTCCGCTCCGGGGCGGAAGCGGCTTCTCGGGCATCGTCGCAGATGGCGGAGTGGACGGGAGCACCACCGGCTCCTCGCGGACCTGGGCCAGCAGCCGCTGCTCAGGCGTTTGCGTCCAGCGCCAATGGAACTCCGAACCGGTGCTCATGGTGCCAGCCGTCCGCAGTAGCGTCCACGGCGCGCACGCGAGCAGGATGGCTGCAACCAATGACGCGCGCCGGGCCGAATCCGGAAGACGGCGAGTCGTCACGGCCCAGACAACCAGCGCGATACCCAGGACCGGGATGGCGTAGACGTACAAGAGCATCCCCATGTTCCCGCCAGCAATCGACTCGTGAACGAGGCGAGACGTTGCGAACAACGCGGCGACCACGAGGATGATGGCACCCACGCGCTCGGACCAGAGCGCCCGGCTGAAGAACAGCCACCACACCGCGACAGCCAGCGCGGCGGATACCCCCGCCAGGATTCCCAGGATGGCCAGTGGCCATCCAGCGAGCACGGCGTCGTCGGGGACGACTACAGGGACGACGAATCTCAGGATGCCCGCCAGGATCGCTAGGACGACGCCGGGCCACAGCCGAAGCCGCTTCCGAGCTCGTTCGTTGGATTGGGTGGTAGTCATGGCGAATCGACCATCTCTGCGCCCTACAGGGCGCGATAGCTCGCGTCATCGGGCGCGGCTGTCGCCTGCCGTGCGCTGGCGCTGAACACCTCGGGCAGGACCTGTCTGACGCGCACGCGCCAGAGCCAGTACAACATCGCCAGGAGCGGAGCAAGCACTGGAACCGCGAGCAGACCTGGGATGCGGATCGCAGCGGGGAACTCGTCTGCCTGGCCCAGAAAAAATGACGCCGCCGCGATATACAGCGCGAAGCACATGCGCCACAGGTGCCTTGCCAGCCGGCGCGCGCCCCGCAGACCCTCCGACCGCATCATCCGGACGTCGGATGCGCCCGCCAGCAGGCCGACGGCTCCGAACATGAAGAGCACGGGAGCCGGGATCCCTTCTCTTACCCCGCCTCTGGCGACTGCATCGAACCCAAAGGTGACGCCCGCCGCGCCCACTGCCAGCGCCAACAGCGTGGCACCGAGATCGAGCCAGTGCGACCCTGCGGCGCGCGGCCACAACGTGGTCAGCGCGGTGATGACCAGATAGGCCGTCAGCAACCCGGCAATCACCGAGGCCTCCTGACCCCTCCAGGCCGCGATGGCCGCCCCGGTGAGGGACATCGCGAGCATCGCGCAGACGAACAGCATCCCGCTCCTGCGATGCAGCGCCGCTCCCTTCGCTGCGGACAGGGCGACGAAGCCGAAGAGGAGTCC
This sequence comes from Vicinamibacterales bacterium, assembly GCA_035455585.1. GTDB lineage: Bacteria > Acidobacteriota > Vicinamibacteria > Vicinamibacterales > 2-12-FULL-66-21 > DATIEW01. The sequence goes on from DATIEW010000464.1 coordinate 2,734, forward strand.
GAGGCCACCCGCGAGGATGTGTACCGTCAGGATCGTCCGCACGATTCGTCTACTCCGACCGGAGCGCCTGCAGCACGTCGACCCGCGACGCCCTCGCGGCGGGCATCAGCGAGGCGGCGATCCCGGCGCTCGCGAGAACGATCGCCGCGCCGAGGATTGGCAGCGCACCCGGCAGGCGGACGCTCTCGACATAGCTCGCGGCCACGCCCGCGAAGGCGTAGCCGCCGGCGGCGCCAGCGGCAATTCCGACCGCCACGATGAGCGCTCCCTCGAGCAGCACGCGCACCAGGATGTGGCGCGGTGACGAGCCGATTGCCAGCCGCACGCCGAACTCGCGCGTGCGCGCGCTCACGCCGAACGCCAGCACGCCCGCCACGCCCACGACGGCGATGAGCAGCGCGACGCCGGCGAATCCGGACAGGACGAACGCGTTCAGCCTCTCCGGCGCCAGCACCTCGGCGCGCACGTCCTCGAGCGTCGCGGCGCGCTCGACCGGCTGATCCGCCGACATCTCGTGGATGATCCGCGTGATCGGCGGCACGAGCGCGTACGGATCGCCTGCCGCATGCACGAACAGGCGGCCGGCGGCGCGCATCTGCTCGACGGGGTGATAGATCGTGAGCGCCGGACCCCGCACCACGTTCTCGTCGTCCACGTCCGCGACGACGCCGACGATGCGGCGCGGCTGGGGCTTTCCGAAGAGCGGTTCGGTCCACCACAGCTTCCGGTTCACTGCGTCGCCGTTCGGGAACAAGCGCTGCGCGACGCTCTCGCTGACGATCACGACCGGCTCGCCGCCGCGGCGGTCGTCGTCGGTGAAGTCTCGGCCGGCGAGCAGCGGAACCCCGAGCACGGCGAAGAAGCGAGGCGTGACGATCCGGAGCCGCGCGTGCGGGTTCTCCTCGCCGTCGGCCGGGGTGTAGCCCTCGACCGCGAACTGGAGGCGGGGATACAGCTGGCCGGCGTCGCGCCACGGCACGAAACTCCCGAGCGCGACGCCCTCCACGCCCGGCAGTTCGTCGACGCGCCGCGTCACCTCCTTGTAGAAGCCCATCTCCTCCGCGTCCCTGATGCCGATCGACGAGGTCGGAAGGTCGAAGGCCAGCACCTGCCGCAGGTTGAAGCCGGTGTTCGCCGTCTGCAGGGCGATCAGCGTGGCGAGCAGCGTGCTCGCGCCGGCGAGCAGCACGAACGAGAATGCGATCTGCGTCATGGCGAATACCCGCAGGCGTCGAGTCGTGCCTGGCGTGATTCGCCCGCTGCCGCTGGCCGGTCCCGTTCCGCCAGGTCCGCCTTCGCCGGGCCCGCGACGGGTCCTTCCCCGCCACGACAGCGCGAAGGCGGAGTCATCCGCCGACGAACGCCGGGGCCACCACGCGGGCCTTGCGGTCTGGTGTGGCAGTCTCGGGACGTACGCGAGCAGCACGGCCGCGGCGATCGCCAGGCTGGCGCCGACCCAGAGGAGACCGGCATCGACGGTGACGTCGAGCGCGCGAACGGAGAAGCGCGCGGCGAATCCCGCGACCACGGTAACGAGCGGGCGCGCCAGCACCACGCCCAGCACGGCACCGGCGCCGCAGAGCACCAGGCTCTCGGCCAGCAGCGTGCGCCGAAGGGCGCCGTGGCTCGCGCCGAGCGCCGCCCGCACGGCCAGCTCGCCTTCGCGGCGCACCGACCGCGCCAGGATCAGGTTCGCGACGTTCGAGCACGCGATGACGAAGACGATCGCCGCCGCGGCCAGCAGCAGGAGAAGGATCGTCCGCGCCGGCGCCGTGATCTGTTCGCGGAGCGGAGTGACGCTGAGCCGGACATCGGCCCTCGGCGAGTACGCCTCGGGGTGCTCGCGCATCATCGCAGCGTGCAACGCCGTCAGTTCGGCGCGCGCCGCTTCCAGCGAAGCGCCAGGCGCCAGACGGCCGAAGAGCTCCGTCATGCGGTGCGTGCGCTCGGTCACCATCGTGGCCCCGAGGTGATGCGGGCTCGTCACGACGTTCGCGATGATTTCGGTGTCGGCGGGATAGGGCACTGATGGTTCGAGGACGCCGACCACCGTCGCGGTGCGCACGCCGAGGCGGATGGCCCTGCCAATCACGCTCGGGTCGCTGTTGAGTGACGTGATCCAGAAGCGGTGCGTCAGCACCACCGCGCCCGCCGCGTCGGGGCCACCGTCCGCCGCGTTGAGCAGCCGGCCCAGCACGGGCCGCAGGCCCATGACCTCGAAGTACGAGCCGCCAACGACCCCGGCCTGCACCACGCGCGGCTCGCCGAAGCCGATCATCGTGAAATCGATCGTGGAGAAATCACCGAAGGCGCCGATCGTTCTGGCGCGCGACTTGAAGTCATCGATCTCCGGCACCGAAAAGGTCGTGTTCGCGGTGCCGAGGCCCGGCGCGCTCTGACTGATGTAAACCAGGCGATCCTCGCCGCGATTGACCAGCGGGCGCATCAGCACGCCGCGGACGACGCTGAAGATCGCGGCGTTGGCGCCGATGCCGAGCGCGAGCGTCACCACGACGGTAGCGGTCAGACCCTTGGCGCGCATGAGGGAGCGCAGGCCGATCCGCATGTCCTGGCCGAGGGCCGCCACCGCCTCGAGCCACCGGCTGAACCAGACGCGCCGCATGGAGTCGCGGATGGCCGGGACGTACCCGAACTCTCTGAGCGCGGCGAGCCTGGCGGCGTCCGGAGTCTCGCCGCGCTCGACGCGCTCCTTCACGCTGAGGGCCAGATGGCCGCGGATCTCGTCGTCCAGATCGCGTTCGTCGGGCCGCATGGCCTATTCCTCGTTCGCGGGCGCCGGGTTCATGATCCGTCCGATCGCGTGCACGAGCTGCGACCAGCGGTCGGCTTCGCGCGACAGCTGAGCTTTTCCGGTGGCCGTCAGCCGATAGTACTTCGCCCGCTGGTTGGCCTCACTCACACCCCACTCGGATTTCAGCCATCCGCGCTTCTCGAGTCGGTGCAGTGCCGGATAGAGGGAGCCGGTTTCGACCTTGAGGAGGTCGTCGGACTGCGTGCGGATGGCCTGGCCGATGCCGTGGCCGTGCCGCGGCCCCCACTGGAGGGTCCGCAGGATGAGCATGTCGAGGGTGCCCTGGAGGAGTTCCAGGTGCCGGTCGTCGGGTGTCCTGGCCATAGTCGTAGACAGTCTACGGCCTTAGACGTAGGCTGTCTACAGCTTGTTCCACGCGGGTGTGGATGAGGTCGGACGAAGCAGGGCTGCCGACATCTCCGGCCGGCGACCTCGTGCCATGCACCTTGACAGAGGGGAATCGCGGTGATTGACTGCGGCAGAGGATCGAAGGGCGGTGGAGTCCGCCACAACCGCCGTCTGCGACGGCCAATGACTCCTGCGGCAGCCGCAGGAGCGTTCTCTGTGCTGCGGTGCCGGGAGGTAGCGCGGCATGGAACGGTTCTTCTGGATCTGCCTTGGAGGCGCGGCGGGCACTGGCGTCCGGTATCTCATCGCCCTGTGGGCTGCCCAGCGGTTCGGCGCCTCGTTCCCGTACGGCACCCTCGTCGTCAATCTGGCCGGCTGCTTCGCGGTTGCAGCGGTGATGCAGGTGGCTCTGACGCAGGCATGGCCGCCGACGCTGCGTTCCGCGATCACCATCGGGTTTCTCGGCGGCCTGACCACCTATTCGAGCTTCAACTACGAAACCATGCAGCTTGTCGGGGAACGGGCTGTCGGAGCCGCGGCCCTGAACGCGGCGTTGACGATCCTGGGGGCGTTCGCTACCGGCTGGCTCGGCACGGTGTGCGCCCGGGAGCTGCTCGGCCGCTGAGGAGAGAGCGATGCGAGTGCTGGATGGCGAACAGTTCCTGGTCCGGATCTTCCTCGGGGAATCCGACCGGTTCCACTACATGCCGCTCCACAGAGCTCTGCTCGAGCGTCTGCGCTGCGAAGGATTCGCCGGGGCCACGGTGATTCACGGCGTAGCAGGATTCGGCGCCAGCAGCGTGATTCACACGGCAGGCCTCGTCGAGCTGTCCACGGACCTGCCCGTGCTGATCGAGGTCGTCGATGACGAGGCCCATACCGAGAGGCTGCTGCCGATCCTCGACGAGATGGTCACCGGTGGGGCGCTCGTCACCGTCGAACGCGTTCGCGTCGTCAAGTACGCCGCCGGCCGAGGCCGCTCCGCCTCGACTTCGTCCCGTACGTAGCCGCGTACTGGAGGCAGCGCAAGACGTAGGCGTGTTCGAGGGGGCGGCCGCCAGTTCAGCACGCGGTGACCAATTGGATGAACGAGTTGCGGAGGGCCTATAATGTCTGGCTGCGCGGTGGCCACTCGGGCTCCGAGATCACGGTTGAACCCAACTGCCCTGCACACGCTGAATGTCGATCGGTTGCGGAGTCGGCGCTGGTTCCCAACATGGTTCTGGAACCGGCTTGCCGGCTCCGATAATGAACTGCCTGTAAGCCTCGAATGTCCCATCACGCCAGCTCACGCGAATCCAGCGCACCGGACCATCCCCTGACGCGCGTAATCGATCGGCTGGCGCAGCTGCTGCCCGCGCAGGGACCCATCAGCATCTTCATCCACCACAACACGCTGCATGCGTTCGAGCACCTGCCGTTCGAAGAGGCGGTCGAGCGCGCCGCCGATCGGCTGGGGCGCGAGCCGTACCTGCCCGAGTCGCGGTATCGCGAGAAGCTGGCAGCCGGGCGCATCCTCGTCAGGGACGTGGAGGCGCTGCTCGTCGAACACCTCGGCGCCAGCGGCACGCAGGATGTCGCTGGCGTCGGATCCCGCCTCGAGCTGTGGCGGGCCATCGTGCTGCACGGCATCCCCGCCGCGACCGGCCGGGAGCTCCTGTGGATCCTGGATGAAACCGCGTCGTTGTCCCGGTTCCGGACCGACCTGCCGGCGAACGCGCGGTCCGCTTCGGCCGCGCTGAGCGAATCGGACGATCCCGTGCGCGAGGAGCGGCAGGCAGTGCGCCGCCTCTGGAACGCCTGCATCGAGGCCGTCGGCGGCGCCGGCGAGCCGGCGCTTCCCGCGGCGGCGGCTCCAGTCCGGCATCGTGACTGGCTCCGGGCCGTGCACGGCGTCGATACCGACGCGTGGATCCATCCGCCGTTGATCCGCTTCCTGGCGGGCTATCTCGATCAGGGCCTCGCCCATTGGTCCATGCCCGACAGGAGCCGCGGCATCCATGGCTGCTTCCTGGAGATCTACCACTCGCCGCTTGCGGCACAGTGCGGCCATTGGGCGCGCTCGCTCCCGTGGCACGTTGCCGGGGACCGCCACGCCGGGCGCGGCGCGCTTGGCTCGATTGAGCACTCCCTCACGCAGCTCGGCGTCCCCGCCGCCGACAACGACGAGTGCGCGGACTTTCTCGGCGCCGAGCTGCTGGCCCTGCAGGGATGGGCCGGCATCGTGCATCAGATCGAAGGGCGGCCGGACCGCGTGCCGGCCCGGGACCTGACGGTAACATTGCGCGGATACCTCGCGGTCCGCCTCCTGTTCGAGCGGGCGGCGCTCGACGAGGCGGCGCGACAGCTCGGCTTTCGTGGCCCTCTGTCGGAGCTGCGCGCGTGGCTGCGGAACCACCTCCCAGCCCCACCGGCGCCAACCGCGCTGGAGCGCGCATGGCCGCTCTTTCACGTGGCGCAGCTCTGCGGCCTCGATGCGTCGATGGTGGATCAGTGGACCGCTCGCCACGTGGCGGAGCTCGAGTCCGAACTGCGGGAGCTCGACGCCGTGCGTCAGCGCCGCATCCTTCACCAGGCGTTCGAGCGCGCGATTCGACATCGGCTGTACGACGCGCTCGTCCATCATGCGCCGCGAGCGCTTCCCGGGCGGCCGGCGTTCCAGGCTGTGTTCTGCATCGATGAGCGGGAGGAGTCCTTCCGCCGTCATCTGGAAGAGGTCGAACCGGCCTGCGAAACGTTCGGCACGCCAGGATTCTTCAACGTGGCGATGTATCACAAGGGCGCATCGGACGCGCATCCACGGCCGCTCTGCCCGGTCGCGATCCGTCCGGCCCACTACGTCGCTGAGATCGAACCGGAAGGCGACCGTCTCACAGGCCGCTCGCGACGCCTGCAGCGGCGCGCCGCCGGGTTCCTTGGCTACAACGTGCACCTGGGAAGCCGCCTGCCGGTGCGCGGTGCGCTGCTGATGACGGCGTTTGGCTGGGTCGCGCTCGTCCCGCTGGTCCTGCGCGTGGTGTTCCCGTGGCTCTCGTCCCGATGGCGCCGCGTGCAGGAGTCGTCGATCGGCCCTGTGCGAACCCGCCTGCAGCTCGATCGGAAGGACACGCCGCCGCCCATCGGGTCGCACACCGGGTTCACCGTGCAGGAAATGGCGGATATCGTCCGCCGAGTCCTCGAAGACGTCGGCATCGTCAGCAGCCAGTCGCCGCTCGTGCTCATCGTCGGACACGGGTCGATCAGTCTCAACAACCCTCACGAGTCGGCACATGACTGCGGGGCGTGCGGGGGCGGACGCGGCGGGCCCAATGCCAGGGCGTTCGCACAGATGGCCAACGACGCGCGCGTGCGCCGGCTCCTTGCGGCCGAGGGGCTGACCATCGACCCGGCCACGTGGTTCGTCGGAGCCCAGCGCAACTCGTGCAACAACGAGGTCTCGTTATTCGATGAGGATCTCGTCCCTCCGGCGTGCCGTCCGGCGCTCGAGCGCGCGTCGGCGGCGATCGATACGGCACGTCGGCGCGAGGCGCACGAGCGGTGCCGCCGTTTCGATGCGGTTCCACGCTGGTACCCGCCGGTCGCGGCGCTGGCTCACGTGGAGGGGCGCGCCGCCGATCTGGCGCAGCCACGGCCCGAGTACGGCCACGCCACCAATGCGTTCTGCATCATCGGCCGGCGAACGCTGACGCGAGGGCTGTTCCTCGATCGGCGTGCGTTTCTGGCGTCGTACGATCCGACCCGGGACGAGGATGGCGCGATCCTGGCGCGCATCGCGGCGGCGGTGGTGCCGGTCGTCGCCGGCATCAGCCTCGAGTACTACTTCAGCTACGTCGATCCGTCCGGGTACGGCTGCGGCACCAAGCTCCCGCACAACGTCACGTCGCTCCTCGGCGTGATGGACGGCGCTCAAAGCGATTTGCGGACGGGCCTGCCGTGGCAGATGGTCGAGATCCACGAGCCCACGCGGCTGGCGATCGTCGTGGAAGGCCCCGTGGATCGCGTTGCCCGCGTCGTGCAGGAGAACCCGGACATCGAACGGCTCGTGCGGAACCGCTGGATCTGGCTCTCCTGCCTCGATTCGGAATCCGGCGGGCTGTGGGAACTCCGGTCGACGGGCTTCGTCCAGCATACGCCCGGACATCCCCTGGCAGCCGTCGCGGGCGATTCTGCCTCGTGGTATCAGGGCAAGCGCGGATTCCTTCCGCCGGTGGCGATCGTGCAGGCGTCCCGGCTGCGCCCACGCGCCGACGGCGCGAAGGCCGGACCACCGGCATGATGTCGAGCGTGCCTCTAACGTCCCTGGTCCTCGTCGGGGTGGGATCGCCGGCTCTCCTGTTCGCGCTGCTCGGCGGGCTGTCGCTCGTCAACCGGCCCCTGCCGGAGAAATGGACGGGCAGACTCACCGCCGGCTCGGTGACGATCTCGTGCGCCGCTTTGTCGGTCGCGCTCGCGGCATACGGGACCACCGGAGGCACACGGCTCCTCTCCTACGGCGCCTGGTCGTCGTCTCACGAGGGCGGCATCGCGATCGAGTTCCTGGTCGATCGACTCTCGCTCGCATTCGCCGCGCTCTCCGCGGCGATTGTGGGCGTCGTCTCGGCGTTCTCGAACCGCTATCTCCACCGGGAGCCTGGCTACAACCGTTACTTCGTTCTCCTGGCGATGTTCGTGACGGGCATGCTGCTCGTCGCGCTGGCCGGCAACGTCGCGGTCCTGTTCATCGGGTGGGAGTTCGTCGGCCTCAGCTCGGCGCTGCTCGTCGCGTTCTTTCACGAGCGTCCGGCGCCGCTGGCCAACGCCCTTCGCGTGCTCGCCGTCTATCGCATCAGCGACGCGGCCATGCTGTCGGCGGCGGTGCTGCTGCGCCACGCCGCCGGCACCGACAGCCTCTCGCTCCTCTTTGGCGGCGCCGGCGCCGTCTCGACGGCCGGTTTGACGGGCGTCAACGCGACGATCATCGGCGTCCTCCTCATCATCGCCGTCGCGGGCAAGAGTGCGCTGCTGCCCTTCTCGAGCTGGCTGCCGCGCGCGATGGAGGGACCGACGCCGTCGAGCGCCGTCTACTATGGATCGCTCTCGATTCACGCCGGATGCTTTCTCCTGCTGCGGTCGGCGCCGCTGCTCGAACAAGCGCCCGCGGCCCGGCTCCTCGCCGGAACGCTCGGCGCGGCCACGGCGGTGTTCGCGGGGATCACCACGCGCGTCCAGAGCGACGCGAAATCGTCGCTGGCGTACGCATCGCTCACGCAGGTCGGGATCATCGTCGTGGAAATCGCGATCGGCTGGTACACGATCGCGTTCGTCCATCTGGCCGGACACGCCTGCTTCCGGCTGCTGCAGTTCCTGAGCGCGCCCAACGTCCTGCACGATCTGCACGGGATGGAGGACGCCATCGGCAATCGTGCGTCTGCCAGCCGTGGCTACCTCGACCTCGTGACATCGGATCGCGCACGGCGCCACCTGTACTTGTTCGCGCTCGAACGCGGATTCCTCGACAGCCTCCTGGACCGGGTCGTCGTCGAGCCCTTTACGCGATTCGCACGCCAACTCACGCGTCTCGATGCGTGGCTGTGCGACGCCGTCCTGCCGCGGCGGCGGCCCATCCTGGTCGAAGGAGGCGAGGATCGGGATGAGTGACGTCCGGCCGTGGCTAGCAGCGCTCGTAGTGCTGCCCCTTGCGGTGACCGGCGCTTCATGGCTGCGGCTCGATGTCGAACGCCTCCGGCGCCTGGCGGTCGCCGCGTCGGTTGCCATGCTGCTGGCGGCGCTCGTCGTCGCGGCTTCCCCGGGGCATCACGACTTCGCGATCCGCACCGAGGCACTCAGTCGGATTCCCGGCGGGGAGGACATCGCGCGTGTCGACACGCTGTCGGCCGCGCTGCTCCCGTTTGCGGCAGGTCTGTGGCTGCTCACCGTCGCGGTGACGCCGCGTTCGGCGCTCGATCGGCGCGGGTTGCGCCGGACGGCCCTCGCCACCCTCTTCACGCTCGCATCCTTTCTCACCGAGAGTGCGGGCGTGCTCGTGCTCCTGTCGGCAGCCTCCGTGTGGACGTTCCTGTCGGCACTGGCGGATCCGGCGCATCAGTATCAACGCCGCATCGTCGGGGTGTATCTGGGCTCTTCGACGCTGCTCCTGGGTGTCGGCGTCGCGCTGCTCGTCGGGCCTGGCCCGCAGAACCCGACGATCGAGACAGCTGGCATGTGGCTGATCGTGATTGCCGCGCTGGTCCGCAAGGGAATCGTGCCGTTTCACGCGTGGGTGCCGGAGGTCTTCGATCACGGCCGGCTCGGGCCGGCCATCCTGTTCTGCGCACCCCAGGTGGGCGCGTACGTGACGGTAGTGCTGATCGTCCCGCGCGCCTCGCCCGGGATGCTGCGGACGATCGCCATCCTGGCGCTCGCGACCGCGGTCTACGGCGCGGCGCTGGCGCTCGTCCAGACCAGCGCGCGCAGAGCGTGCGGCTACCTGTACATGAGTCAGTCCGCCCTGGTCATGGCGGGCCTGGACTGCACGAGCGTAGGCGCGCTGGCTGGCGGGCTGCTGGTGTGGCTGTCGGCGGGGCTGGCGTTTGCCGGGCTCGCCCGATCCGTCCTCGTTCTCGAAGCCCGCCGGGGGCGTCTCGACCTGACCACCTACCACGGCGGGTACGAGCGCATGCCGCTGCTGGCGATCACCTTCCTGGCCATGGGGCTCGCCTGCACCGGGTTCCCCGGCACGCTGGGCTTCGTCGGGCAGGAGCTGCTGGTGGACGGCGCCGTCGACGCCTTCCCCGTGATGGGATATGCCGTCGTCATCGCGTCCGCGCTGACTGGGCTGGCCGTGCTCCGGATGTATTTCTCGCTCTTCTGCGGACGCCCGGACGGGCCGGCCCACTCCGGCCTGCGGCTTGGCCTGAGACCACGCGAAGCGTGGACGTTCGTCGCGCTCGTCATCACACTGGTTGGCCTCGGCATCGCGCCACGCGCGCTCGTCGACTCACGGTTCGCGGCCGGCGACGACATCCTGCGGCTGCGACGGGTCGTAGATTCGAGATGAGGCTATTGTGTTCCGGTCGGCGGTCAGCAACCTGCGCACAGACGTCGGACACCGCTCGCTGCAAGGCCAGACCGGGCCGGCATGTTTTCATCCGACGCCCACAAGTTCCATGATATGCATGGAGTGAAAGTGCCTGGTCATGCTCCCAGGTCGAATCGCGCGGCGACAACCAGCGCGAAGATCGTGAGCCAGGAGACAACTGGAGGTGGCCGATGCGCGTCCGTATGCCGGTTCCCGCGCTGTATGCCGCACCGCTGGCCACCTTCCTCGCCGCGTTCAGCATGGTGATCGACGCTGCCGGCCGTCAGGACCCGATCTTCTCGGAGGCACAGGCTTACGAGCGCTTCATGGGGCGGTGGAGCCGCAGCCTAGCGCCGCTGTTCGTCCGGTTCGCCGGCGTGCGTGACGGCGACACGGTACTCGACGTCGGGTCGGGTACCGGCGCCCTGGCAGCCGCCGTCGCGACGATGGCACCGTCGAGCCGCATACTCGGCATTGACCCGGCCGCGCCCTATGTAGCGCTCGCTCAGTCGCAGCATGGCAGCCCTCTCATCCGCTTCGAGGTCGGCGACGCACAGCAGATGCGCTTCGAGACCGCGACGTTCGACCGCTCGCTGTCGCTGCTCGTCGTCAATTTCATCCCGGATGCGGGCAAGGCGCTGGGAGAAATGGGGCGGGTGACGAAGCCGAAGGGCACCGTCGCGGCCGCGGTGTGGGACTACGGCGAGGGGATGGAGATGCTGCGCGCCTTCTGGGACGAGGCCGTGGCGCTCGAGCCCGGGAGCGCTGCGAAGGACGAGCGCAACATGCCACTCTGCCGGCGCGGCGATCTCGCCAGACTGTGGGGCGAGCACGGCCTGCAGGACGTCGTTGAAGAAGGGTTGACCATCGAGACCCGCTTCGCGTCGTTCGATGACTTCTGGAAGCCGTTTCTCGAGGGGCAAGGGCCGGCCGGCGCACACACCGCGTCGCTCGCCGCCGTGGATCGCGAGGCGCTGCGGCTGCGGCTTCGTCGCCGGCTGCTCGGCGATGCTCCCGACAAGCCTATCGTGATGCACGCGCGCGCCTGGGCCGTACGCGGCTCCGTCCGGTGAGCAAGCCGGCCAGTTTCGCTCTGCGCGCCTGCGGAGAGCCTTACCGGCGAGACGGCGGCAGCCTCCGCTCTCACCTGCCGTTGCCGCGCGAGGATCCC
>DATIEW010000465.1:0-19793 GCA_035455585.1 Vicinamibacterales bacterium
CCGAAGCACAGCGCCTCGTCGACGGACTGGGGCCACGTCAGGCTCGGCCGGCCGGAGTTTCGCTTGTGGAAACCGACCCAGAGCTCGCGTTCAGAGCCGTGGTGCCGCCTGAGCCACGCACGGAACCGTGCAGGCGACTCGAAGAAGATCGGCTGTCTCCGCTGGACTGGCATCCTCCGCCCAGGCGTCGATTGCGCGTCGAGAAGGGCGCTGCGGGTTGCTGAAGAGCCAGCAACCTGCAGCGGGCCTGCGCCGGAGCGAAGTTGTCGTCAGCGTCCCGCTAAGGGGAGAGACACGATGACGTTGTTCGCTTCGTTGACTTCCGGCACCACGTTAGTGTAATCGAGCACGGCGATGACGAACATCCCGGACAGAGCCCGCAGACCGGGAACCGTCTCGTTCAGCCTCAGTATGTCCTGCTGACCTGACTCCAGCGGACCGATCTCCAGCGCGGCGAAGAACACATCTCCCTCGTCCAGGGTCGCGTCTTCCGAGAGGTAGAACGCCACCAGAGCGGCCGTGCCGGTGTTCTCCATGCCGGGATTGACAATCGAGATGGCACCTTTCACCCTGCACTGCGGGTGAGGGATGGACTGATTACAGGTCTGGCCTACCTCGAGCCACTCTCCCGAGAAGCCTGATGCACCCGTGAGGATCGTCTCGCACGCAGTGAACGAATCCTGAGGATCGAAGGTCGGTATCAGCTGGAACAGGCCGAAACACGAGTCGGTCCCAGTTCCCCCGTTGAGCGAGTCCGCGCCCCTGCCTGCGACGAGCAGATCGTTGCCCGTGTCCCCGTTCAGCACGTCGTTCCCGTCGCCGCCGCAGATCGTATCGTTGTTGCCGCCGCCATTGATCGTGTCGTTGCCTCCGAGGCCGTTGATGACGTCAGCGACCGCGAAGGATCCTCTTGCCGTCGTAAGAACCCTCCCATTGAGCGTGTCGTTTCCCCGGGTCCCCACCAGCGTGACGTTGGCTCCCTGGCAGGTAAACGCGTGATAACGTGCGACGCCGAAGTCCCTGTTGACGATGGCGCCGGCGGCGTTCCGTGTTTCGACGGTTCCGGCCACCACGATCCGGCCGTCGCCTTTCTGGATCGCCACCGCGCTCCCGAAGTCACCAGCCGAGTTGAAGTCCGTCGTGAGCAGACCGTCTCCGCTGAACGTCGTATCCAGCGCGCCATTGCTCCTCAAGCGCGCGAGCGCGAAGTTGGCGCCGGGTCCCGAGCCAGCAAAACCGGCGGCCACGATTCCATCGTCCGGCAGGATCGCGACGGCCGAGGCGGAAGAGGAGGCTCCGAAGTCGATCTGACGGATACCGGTGCCGTTGAAGGTCGTGTCGCGGCTGCCGTCGGTGTTGTAGCGGACGACGGCCATCCTCAGGCTGGTTGCACCAGGTAACTGCGAGGAGCCAATGGTGGCGAACACCTGGCCGACGACCACGATCTTGCCATCCGCCTGGATCGCGAGATCTCTTGCCAGATCGAATCCGTCGTCACCCAGGTTGGTCACAGGGGCGCCATTGAAGGCTCCTGCGCCGAGCGCCTCCGAAATGCCGTTCGTGTCGAACCGTGCAACGATGAAGTCACCAAGGTCGTCGTCGAAGGCGTTCCCCGGGTGACGCGTAAACCCCGCGATGACTATCGATCCGTTCGCCTGTATGGCGACAGCGGTCGCGGCATCTCCCGGACTGCCGAAGTTGGCCGTGACCAGCCCGGTTCCACCGAACGTCGTGTCCGGGGTGCCGTCCTGGTTGAACCTCGCGATCGCAACGTCGCCGGTTTCGCTTCCGACCAGCACGATCCTGCCGTCCGTCTGGACAGCCACGTCGGCGGCCGCGCCGCCAAAGGTGGTCGTCAGGATGCCGCCTGCCCCGAATGACGCGTCGAGAGTGCCGTTGGCGTTATAGCGTACGACGGCGAAGTCGGGATCGAGCGATGGACCGAAGCCGCCGGCAGCGACTATCCGGCCGTCATCCAGGACAGCCACGGCTGTCGCGACGTCGTCGGTCCCGCCGAGGTCGGTCGTCACGATGCCGTCGCCGCTGAAGGTGGTGTCCAGCGTGCCCGTGCTGCCGTACCGCGCCACGGCGAAGTTGCCGGCCGAGGTGCCGACGACGACAATCCTGCCGTCCGGCTGGATGGCCATGGCGTTCGCGATATCGAAGGCCCCGATGTTCGTGATGACCTTGCCGTCGCTACTGAAGCCCGTGTCGAGGTCGCCGGATGCCGCCTGAAGGGCGATCGCGAGGCCGATGAACATCAGCGGGGGAAGAAGCTTTCGCATAAACACCTCATGTCGTGCGCGCAGCGGCTCCGCCAGGAACGGCAGCTTGAGCGCCGCGCGAATGGCACACGTGTATCGCGGTCGACGCCCTGCCCACAACTGCACAACGATGCGGAGATCAGCCGGGATCGGCCAGGCCCCCGCACGAACATGCGGGAGGGGCCGGTGGTCAGTGGATGATGCCTGAGCGGAAGGCTTTCAGCAGCGCCTCGGACTTCGAGTGGACGTGCAGCTTCTCGTAGATGTTGCGGACGTGGAATCGCAGCGTGTCGATGCTTACCGACAGCTCGTTGGCTGCCGTCTTGTAGCTGTGACCCTCTGCCAGGAGCTTGAGCACCTGGAACTCGCGCAGTGACAGCCCCGGCTCTTCGTCCTTCTTCGGCGTTCCGATGCTCTGGAACATCGTCACCACCTTCCGGGCGATTTCGGCCGACATCGGCGCGCCGCCGTCGCAGACTTCGCGGATGGCCTCCAGCAGGCGGGTTGGCGGTGTGTCCTTGAGCAGGTACCCGCACGCGCCGGCGCAGATCGCCTCGAACACCAGCTCGTTGGCCGTGTACACGGTGAGCATGAGAATCTGCAGGGCTGGATATTGGGCCTTGAGCAGCCGGACGCCGTCGATCCCCGACATGCCCGGCAGCATGATATCCACGAGCATGACGTCGGGTGGGTCCGCTTCGACCCTCGCCAGCGCGGCCTCCATCGAGTTCCATGCCCCGACTGTGCGGTAGCCCGCCGTCCCGTTGACGAGCGTGGCCAACCCCTCGCGCGTATGGCGCTGGTCTTCGACGATGCCGACCCGAATCTCGCGGTTCATGAGTCGATCAGGCGGGACGAAATGCACCTTAGCGCAATGAAGCCGGGGACACAACCACCCGAGTATGCAGGGGTAGCCTGAATGGCGGTCTGGCGATTGCGGGAATGACTTGAAGGTCGATCTGGCGGCAGCAGAACGGGAGGGAGCGGGATGTCTGTCTCGGGTTGCCGCGGCGTTCAGCGCAGCGGCACGTGGAGCGTCACGACCGTGCCCTGTGCCGGCGTGGACTGGATCTGCAGCTGCGCGCCGAGCTCGGCGGCCCGCCGTGGCAGACTGCGAAGGCCCTGCCCCTCGTAGCTCCTGTCGGCCGTGAATCCCCGCCCGTTGTCGCGAATCGTGAGCCGCAGGCTCCGCCGCGAGATCTCCAGCCGGATTTCAACCCGTGAGGCGCCGGCATGTCGGGCGATGTTGGTGATCGCTTCCTTCGCGACGAGCAGCACGTGGCGTCGCGTGCCGGCGTCGAGGTTCACCCGCTCGAGCTCGCGCTCGGCGGGCATGTGCAGGTCCACCTCCATGCCGTCCGACTCGAGCGCGTTGTAGGCCACCTGCCGGATGCGCTCCGCCAGATCGGTCAACCGGTCGCTCCGAGGATCGACTGCCCAGACGATGTCGTCCATCGACTCTCGCATGCCGCGCGCCAGCCCTGCGATCTCATCGAGGTGCGGCTTCCCGAGGTCGCGCTTGGCCACTTCGCTGAGGATCGCAATCTGGGACAGACCGGACCCGATGTCGTCGTGAAGGTCGGTGGCGACCTGCCGGCGTATCCGCTCCATCGCGATCGCGTGTTGCAGACGGAGCCGATGCAGTAAGAATGCGGCCGCAACCAGCAGGAAGGACGCCGCGGTCAGAAACCACCAGCGCCGCCAGAGCGGTGGCAGGATCTCCAGGGTCACGACCGCCGGATGCGGGCTGGTGGCGCCCTCCGCGTCGATCGCCCGCGCCTCGAAGCGGAAGCGTCCGGGCGACAACTGCGCGTAGGTGACCGCTCGCATATCGGTGGGCTCGCTCCAATCGGGGTCGACTCCCTGCAGGCGGTACTGGTAACGGAACGCGTGCTCCCTCCCGAGGCTGAGGCCCACATACTCCAGCGAGATCTGATGTGCCGATGCCGGAAGCCCTAGAATCGAAGCCTGTTCTATGCCGCGCTCCGGCAGCGGATATTCTGCGCCGGCGATCTGAAGGCGGGTGACATAGACGGGCGGCGGAGCCGGTGCTCCTCGCTCGGCGCGCGGATCGATGCGTGCGAGACCATTGATCGTCCCCGCCCAGATGTACCCGCGGCTGTCGCGCATGCAGTAGGTCGCATAGTTGCTCGGCAGACCGTCCGAAGTCGTGAAGTGCCTGACCCGTCCGGTCTCGGGATTCAGGCGATCCAGGCCGCGGTTCGTTGCCAGATAGATCCTCCCGAACTCGTCCTCAGTGATGGACCAGATCGCGTCGCTGGCGAGTCCGGCTCTGGTCGAGTAGTTCACAAACTCCGGCGTGTCGTCGGCCGGATTGCGCGTCATCGAGACGCCGCTGTCCCGCAGGCCGATCCACAGCCGACCGCGGCGGTCGATGTAGAGGCTCCGAACCTTCGTATCGGGCAGGCCGTTGGTGGCCGCGACGAGCTCTGTGCGGCCGTTGCGCAGTCTGGCGAGCTGTTCCATCGAGGACAGCCAGATCGTTCCGTCCCGACCTGCGAGGGCGGGCATCAGAGGCACCACCCTCACGCCGGGCACGGATTGGACCGGTTCGATCACCGGGTCGACGCCTGGCTTCGCATCAATCCACAAGAGACCCGCATCGCTCGTCGACACCAGCACCCGACCCGCCGCATCTTCATAGAGGCCTGGCACCCGGCTGGTTCCAGGCCCGTCGAGGCTCCGTTTCGAGAACAGGCTGGCTGGAATCCGCTGGACGCTCTCGTGAAACTGAAGCTGCGGACCCCGGAATCGGATGAGTCCGTTATCGAGCAGCACCCACCAGTCCCCAGACCGCGCACGCACGACTCTGCGGTCCAGCGTGCGGAATGGTGGCACATCCGATCCCGGCACAACGACGGCGCGGTCGCCCCTGATCTCAGCGAAACCCTTGGGCGTATTCACGTAGATCTGTTCGGTGTTGGCCTCGAAGATTCCGAGCACGGTGGGGTCCGGCAGTCCTTCCGCCGCGGTATAGCTGATGACCGCTGTGGGCGATATCCGGCACAGTGCCGTATGTGCGGCAATCCAGAGGTTGCCGTCTCGATCGTGCAGCAGGGGTGCCAACCGCCCCTCGGGAAGGCCCTGAGCAGTCGAGATCCTCCGCCATGCCCCGTTCTCGCGCAGTAGCAGTCCCGCGGTCGTGCCGATCCAGAGCCGACCCGACGGGTCCGAGCGGATCGAATTGAAGGAGGGCTGCCCGGCCTCTGAACGGACGGGGGCCGGCACCCAGCGCCCGCGGCGGCCCCCGTTGTCGTCCACCAGCTCGAATACGCGCGACCTCGCCGTCAGACGCAGTGTGCCCTGCGGATCCTCGTCGAACGCCTCCGGCAAATCAGACGCTTCAGCGGTCTTGTCCAATGTGCCGTACGTGATGATGTGGTCCCCGTCGATGCTGATCACGCCGAGTGACTGGACCCCGAACCAGAGTCGACCGCGACGATCGGCGAATCCCGGGTTGACGATCCGGCCCAGAGCCCATACCGGCTCGAAGCGCAGTTCTCCATCTCCCCTGGCATCCACACGGTAGAGCCCGTTGTCGGTCGCTGCCCAGAGCCGGCCCGTGCGATCGAAAACGACGTCGTTGACTGCGCTGGCTGGCGGGGGTGAGGCTGCGATCTGGTAGGTAGCGAACCTGGGCGACGGCTGGCCCTGTCCGACCGGACTCGTCTCAGGTGCACCCGTCGAGGGGGGCGGGTCATCAATCAACCGCGCAACGCCCCCGCCGTTCGTGGCAACCCAGAGCCGGCCCTGGGCGTCCTCCACGATATCGTTGATGTAGAGGTTGCCGAGGCCGTCAGCCGTTCCGTAGTTGACGAAGCGATAGCCGTCGAACCTGCTCAGTCCTTCGTTGGTCCCGATCCACAGAAAACCACGGCGGTCCTGGAGAGCGACCCTGACGGAGCTCTGGACCAACCCCTCTGCTTCTCCGTAGCAGCGGACCGGCAGGCGCTGCGCTTCGAGCCTCCCCGCCGCCCCGCCGATGCAGGCGGCGAGGCAAGCCAGAACCCTTGCGATTGGGCTTCGCACTGCCTGTGAGACCCTCGCCCGCATCCGGGGCCATTATAGAAGGCTCTGTTGCGGACGCTCACTTCTGCTGCGGCGCATCGTACCGGCCCAGCCGCCGCACCCAGATGTTCCGGTAGCGCACCGGGTTGCCATGGTCCTGCAGTGTCAGCGGCAGCTCCGGATTATGGGCCGCATACGTTGCAACGTCACGGTATACGGTCCGCCCCATCACCTCCTGGCGGTTGTGGACGACGATTCCATTCCAGATCACCGTGAAGTATGCCGGCTTGACGAGCTGTCCGCCTTCGAAGCGAGGCGCCTCGAAGACGATCTCGTAGGTCTGCCACTCGCCGGGCTTGCGCGCGGCGTTGACGAGCGGCGGCCACTGTCCGTAGAGAGCGCCCGCCATGCCGTCCGAATACGTAGCGTTTTCGTAGCTGTCGAGGACCTGAACTTCGTACATGCTCATCAGCAGCACGCCGCTGTTGCCTCGTCCCTGGCTGGTGCCTCTCACGACCTCGGGCGCCGCCCACTCCACGTGCAGCTGCACGTCGCCAAAGCCGTCGCGCGTGGAGAGCGAGCCGCTGCGCGGCGTGACCTCGAAGTAGCCGTCGCGGACTGCCCACTTCGCGTCGACGAGTCCGCCGTCGGGCGTGCGGTGAGCCCAGCGCGAGAGATCTCTTCCATCGAACAGCACTTGCGCGTCCGACGGAGGCGCGCCGGGCGTGGATCCCGGCGTCACGGCCGCTGGACGCGGCCGCGCCGGATCGTGGACGTGCCAGGGCAGGCCTGGGAACCGGGGCGTATCGGTGAACCCCAGCTCGCCCGGACGGGCGGGCGGTTGCTCCTGCTGTTTCGCTCCGAAAGGCAGGCCGGTCGTTCCTGCGTCCGGCGCCGGTTGAAGGAAGGTCGCGGCGAGAGCGACACAGGCGGCCGCCTTGACGGCTTGGGTCCTCATCGTCGGTCCTGGATACGCCATCGGATCCCTCCCTCCCCGTAAGCACATGGTGTCACAGCCGTGCTTGCACCGCCAGAATGTGCACGAATGAGTGTCGGATTCTCTGTGCAAGGTCGGCCGAGGCGCGCACGGCGCCGCGGCGAGCCTCGCCGGAGCCTTGGCGGAGGCGGGACCGGGCCGGGGTGTGGGGCGGAGCCTCGCTAGCGATGGAGCACCGTGTCGGGATGCTGAGCCACCCAGCCGAACCAGAACGCCCGGTGCGCGGGCACGCGGGCGAGCCGCTCTCCGGATTCACTGACGAGCGCCTCTTCGGTCACCGTCCAGCGACGGCCGGACCGATCGAGCAGGGTCGTATCCGATTCGAGTTTCGCAAACGTGTGCGCGCCGCGCTCGTAGACGCGATTGGCACCTCTCCTCGACGTCACGATGATGAACAGGCGCTCTCCCGCGTCGAAGGCGAAGACCGGGCGGCGGCGCATGAGATCCGTGGCGACCGCAACCGGCGGCGCGTCCCCGCCGATGAGTTCCGGGCGCAGCACGAGCACTTCGTCCTTGTTCGACAGACGCCTGTCTTCGTGAGGCACCTCGAACATCAGCCGGTCGGTCGCGAAATAGTCGCGATAGGCGGCTCCCTCCGAATAATCACGCTCGAAGCCCGTCTCGAGCGAGAGGACGGAGGTGCCGGGCTGCGCCTGCTTCCACTCGCCCCAGGTCGTCGTCACGACCGAACGGAAGCGCAGCTGGAGGCCGCTGACAACCAGCGGTCCCACGACCGGCGTGCCTTCGATGGACGACCACAGGCTGTGCGTCTCCTCGTCGAACATCAGCTTGTTCGAGCGGTAGAGCAGCCCGCTCGTACCGAACGTGAAGCGGCGGCCGCCAGCGACGCTCTCGTACGGAATCACCGTGCCGCACAGCGTGCAGTAGACGACCGTGAGGTCGACTCCGCCCAGCCGGTCGGTGGCCAGCTCGTGCCAGGCGAGAATCCGCTTCGGATACGCGCGCGCCTCACCGTTGACGACGATTCCGAAGACGAGGTGGCCGTCACGCAGCCACGTCGCCTCCTCCGCGGAAACCGTCCGGGGCGACCGCAGCGGAGGGATGCCGTTGACCTGTACGCCACCCCAATCGATCTCGTCGAGCCGGATGTTCGCGCGGACGCTCTCCGGAAAGAACGCGCGGAACCGCGGGTCGATGCGGGCGTACAGCTCACCTTTGAAGGCCGCATAGTCGGGGTGCGGGACCTCCGGAAGGGACCACATCCAACGGCGCCACGCACGCAGGTCGTCGCCGAAGCGCCTGCCGGTCCGCTCCTCGAGGAATCGCGTGAGCCGGCGCCGGACCTCCGCACCCGGAAGCTGGAGGCGGGGCGCGATGCCGCCCTGTCCGGCCGTCGGACTCGTTCGTCCGGCCCCCACGGTATCGTCCGTTCCCGGCAGCAGTTCGTCGGTCGATTGCCGCGCGCGCGGCGATGGCAGGAATCGCGCCAGGTCGACGATCATGGCGGCATACCCGTCACGCCAGTTCGCTTCGATCTCCTGCAGGGCGGTCTCTGCCGTTCGTCTGTCCGTGCTGGCGGCAGCCAGAAAGGCCTGCCACGCGGGTTCCGGCGCCTTCTGGGCCGTATGGCCGACCGCGCCGGCCAGCGTGCCGACTACGGCCGCTGCCGCACAGAGGCGCGATAGCATCGTCCACCTCCGTCAGTGGTCCGATCACCCTACCATGTCACTGATAACACCGAGGCGGGCGCTGTGGTCCCGGCCACGCACAAGAGCAAAGGCAAAGGACGAGGAAAAGGGGGGTTATCGGCCCCCGCGGCGCACCCATTGACTCCATCCACTCCGGTACGTATAATTCCGTTTTGAAATGATTCCCCGCCACCACCCGAATCCGTCGGACCTTCTTCCCCTCAAGCCGCTGGCGTACCTCGCCCTGCTGGTGCTGGTCGACGGTCCGCTCCACGGCTACGCGCTGGTGAAGGCGATCGCACGGAGGACCGACGACGTCGTCAGGCCGGGGCCTGCATCGATTCATCGAACGCTGCGCGAGCTGCGCGAAGCGGAGCTCATCGAGCCGAGCCCAGAGCGTCCATCGCCAGCCCTCGATGACGCTCGCCGCCTGTACTTCCGCATCACGGCCTTCGGCCGCGCGGTGATGCGGGCCGAAACTGACCGTCTCCAGGCGCTGGTGACCGAGGCCCGCGAGACCCTTGGACACGTCGGGTAGTGATGACGAGGCGTCTGCTGCGAGCGCTCTTCCCTCGGTCCCTCGGCGAGGCTCACCGCGACGCGATCGTCCGCTCGGTGGAAGACGCATTCACCGACGGCAGCCGGCTACCGACGGTCAGGGCCCGAGCCTGGTGGCGCCTTGGCGTCGTGACCGATCTCGTCAAGACCGCGTGGCTCGAACGGTGCACGGTCGTTCGCCGCCGGCTCGTGGGCGGCGACGTCAAAACCAGCCAGGGGCCTCGGAGAAGGGAACTGCTGATGGAGCCGCTGCTCGCCGATCTCAGATACGCTCTTCGATCGTTTCGCCGCGCTCCCGGCATCACGGGCATCGCGGTGGTGACGCTGGCCCTCGGGATCGGCGCGACGACAGGGATGTTCAGCATCGTGCACGGGGTGGCGTTCCGACCCCTGCCGTTCGAGGATCCGGAGCGCCTGGTCATGATTCGGGGGCGCTGGCCGGTGCGCGACGTCGTCAACGCCGCCATCAGTGAAGGCAACCTCGCGGACTTTCGTCGACACACGACCGCGTTCCAGGACTTTGCAGCGATCCAGCTCGGCTCGGTTCCGATCGGGGACGGGAAGGGCGATGCCGAGCAGGTGCGCGTCGGCGTCGTCAGCAGCAGCTTCTTCGATGTTCTCGGAGTGCGCCCCCTCCTCGGACGGACGTTCGAGGAAGACGATTCGAACGACACGGTGGTCATCGGCCATGGGCTATGGCAGCGGCGTTTCGGCGGCCGGCACGAGGTGCTGGGAGAGCGCATCGGCGTTGGTGCCTCGACCAGCACGATCGTGGGCGTTCTGCCTGCCGGCCTGACCATCCACATCCCCGAACAATCAGGCGTACCGACGTCCGACGTGGCCGTCTGGAAGGTTCAATCGAGGAACCTCGATCCAGTCACGGCCAACCGGCGAACGTATGGCCTGCGGGTCATCGCCCGCCTCGCAGCCGGCGTGTCTCTCGCCGACGCTCAGCGGCAAGCCGATGCCGTGGCGGCCGAACAGCGCCGGTTGTACGCGGATGCCGCGCGGGTCAACACCCAGTTCGACGTGCTGCCGCTCCACGGTGAAGTGGTCGGCATGGTTCAACCGCGGCTGGTGGCGTTCCTGGCTGCGGTGGGCATGGTCCTGCTGATTGCCTGCGCGAACGTCGCGAACCTTCTGCTGGTCAGGGCGTCGAGCCGTCAGGCCGAGATGTCGGTCAGGGCCGCACTCGGCGCCGGCCGACGACGGTTGCTGCGGCAACTGCTCTTCGAGAGTGTTGCGATTGCGGCTGCTGCGTCTCTGCTGGGCCTGATGTTGGCCTCGACTACGGTCACCCTGTTCCTGGGAATCGAACCGCTCGATCTGCCGCGGGCCGACCTGATTCGGCTGGACGGTGCGGCGGTGGCGGTCGCTCTCGGCCTGGGTATCGTGACCGCCCTGCTCTTTGGCACTCTGCCGGCGTGGCAGGCCTCGCGGGCGTCGCTGACCGCTCTCTTGCGCGAGGCCGGTCGCGGCGCGGCCGTCTCCCGCCGGCGGCTGGCGCGGTCGCTGATCGTGTCGGAAGTGGCGTTGTCGGTGGTCCTGCTGATCGGCGCCGGCCTGCTGGCCCGCAGTTTTGCCGCGCTTGCCGAGGTCCCGACCGGATTCCGTCCGGAGGGCACCGTGACGTTCCGGGCGAACGTGGCGCCGGCCGTCGCCGACGAGCTCGCCATGAGGCTGCGCGCGCTGCCGGGTGTATTGGCCGTCGGTCAGGGTTCTGCGCCGCTTGCCGGGCAGGCGGGTCGCGGGCCGTTCCTCCCTGACAATGTTGCCGAGGGTGACACGAGCAGCTATCCGGCCGGGTTGCGGCGGGTCGTGTCCGACGGATACTTCGAGGCGATGGGCATTCAACTGACACGGGGGCGGCTCTTCGAGGATCGCGATCTGCAGCTGCTGGCGGCCACCCCACCGGTGCTGCGTGCCGTCATCGACGAGCGCCTCGCACGCGCGATCTGGCCTGACGCGAACCCGGTCGGCCGGAGGTTCAGACAGGTGCTCGGTACGGTCCAGCCCGCGTCATGGGAAGTCATCGGCGTCGTCGAGGCAACGCGGCAGAACAGCCTGCGCGGCGATGAGCCTGGCACCATGTACCTGCTCGGACGTGGTCTCCCGCAATTCGTGGTTCACACCGCGCTGCCACCGGAAGATCTCGTGGGCACCGTACGGCGGGAGCTGGCCGACCTCGCACCCGGCGTGCCCATGTACGAGGCACAGACGATGCGGGCGTACCTGGATCGAGCCCTGGCTCCGGACCGGTTCACAATGACGATGGTGGCCGTGTTCGCAAGCGTGGCGCTGCTGCTGGCCGCGCTCGGCCTCTATGGCGTGCTCTCGCACGGAGTCGGCCAGCGCATACGGGAGATGGCCATCCGTACGGCGCTCGGTGCCCCGCGGGGAACGGTCGTGGGTCTGGTCGTCCGGGACGGCCTGCGCTTGACGATCGCCGGTGTCGCGATCGGGTCGGTGGCGGCGGTCGGGGTCAGCCGGGTCTTGTCGGCGTGGCTGTACGGCGTGGCTCCGGACGATCCTCTCACGATCGCAGCGGTGGCGGCCATGCTGATCGTAGTGTCGCTGCTGGCGAGCGGCCTGCCCGCCCGGCGGGCCGCGCGGCTCGAACCGGCGGCAATCCTCCACGACTGACGGGCGGGGGGACTCGTCCAAGGTCGTCTATTCAGAAAGCATCTTCCCTACGAGCCGGGGTGTGGGGCCGAGCCCCACGTTTGTTCGCCGATGGGGACGCAACGGACTCATTACTCACTCACGGCTGGGCCGCCAGCACCTTGCGTCCCTGGGGGGTGAGGCGGTTACCTCCGTTCTCTCCGTCCCCATCATCTCCCGTCCGGAATCGCCCAACCCCTGTTCGCAACCGGACAATCCAGGCCGGAGTCGACTGGCGGATGAGGAGCGGCGGTTCGCCAAAGCGAGATCCGGCCTCGGTCGAGTGCGCCAGGGCTGCCGCAGGGTGGACCGCGGGTCGCGAGGCCCGCCGATTGCAAAGCGCTGGGCCATGCGCCCAGTCTGGATCACGGGGCTGTCCGGCGACCTTCGACTCGGCTTCCGCATGCTCGCGAAGAGCCCCATCTTCTCGATCACCGCCACGTCGTGCATGGCGCTCGGGATTGGCGGCGCCGCGTCCGTTTTCACCATCTTCAACGCGGTCATCCTGCGGACCTTGCCGGTCCCCAATCCGCACCAGCTGTTCGCCGTTCAGAGGATCGATCAGGATGGCGACGTCAACTCGCTCTACGCCTGGCCCTCCTTCGAGGAGGCGCGCGACGAGCTGAGAGGCCGGGCGGAGCTGTGCGCGTCGACACACACCCTCGGCCTGCAGCTCAGGGTCGATCCGACATCGCCTGCCCGGCAGGGCCTCGTGCAGCTCGTCTCCGGCGAGTACTTCGAGGTGCTGAGGCAGCGCGCGCAGGTCGGGCGGCTCCTCGGTCCGGCCGACAACGCGCGCCTCGGCGCCCATCCGGTCGCCGTCATCAGCGACGCCTTCTGGGAGCGGTCGTTTCAGCGGGCACCTGCTGCCGTCGGAAGGCAGCTGGACATCAACGGCACCAGCTTCACGGTCGTCGGCATCGCGCCGCCGCGGTTCTTCGGGACGGTCCTGTCGCTCCGCAATCCCGATGTGTGGATCCCGCTGATGATGCAGTCGGCGGTTCGGGCGTCACCGAACGCCAGCAACTCGGGCAGCTCCGACACGCGGAAGCCATATCCGCCGCAGCCCGAAATCGAGTGGCTCGACGTGGTCGCGCGGGTTCCTGCGCGGCACGAGCCGCCTGCAATCGGTGCGGTCCTGACGACGCTGCGGCAGCACGAACGTGTCAGCCGGCTCGACCCCGCGAATACCGCCGAACGCGAGCGCGCCGCGCGCGAACGGGTGACGCTCGAGCCGGCCGCTCGCGGTGTGTCTGGTCTCAGGACGAGCCTCGAACTGCAGCTGTCCGTCCTGCTCGGCATGGTTGGCGTCGTCGTGGCGATTGCCTGCGGCAACGTGGCCAGCCTGCTGCTGGCGCGCGCCGCGGTCCGCGACCGCGAGATCGCGATACGGCTGTCCCTGGGCGCCGCGCGATGGCGCGTGGCGCGTCAGCTGCTCGCCGAGGCGCTGCTGCTCGCAGCCGCCGGCGGCGGCCTCGGATTGCTCGCCGCAGCGTGGGGGCGGGATGTACTCCTCGGCATGTTCGCGTCGAGCGCCGCCACGGTCGATCTCGACACCAGCTTCGACTGGCGCGTGCTCGCGTTCGTCGTCGCCGTTACCATGCTCACGGGGCTTGCCGCCGGAGTGGTTCCTGCCTGGCGGACGACGCGCGTTCCGCCCGCGGAGGCGCTCAAACTCCAGTCGCGCGCTGTCGGCGCCGCCGGCCGCCGCGGCGGCAGGGCCGGCAGGCTGCTGGTGTCCGCCCAGATCACGTTCTGCCTCGTGCTGCTGGTGGTTGCGGGGCTGTTCGTACGCAGCATGAACGCGCTCCTGCAGGTGGACGTCGGGTACGACCGCGCAGCCGTGCTCGTCGCGCAACTCGACGTGCGAAGCCTTGGCTATTCGGCCGAGCAGCGCCAGGCGCTTTATACGAGTGTGATAGGAACGCTGGCGGGTCTGCCCGGTGTGGCCTCCAGCAGTCTCTCGATGACGGGTCCCGTCGGCAATACGCGGCGAATCAGCACCTTCAGCGTTGAGGGATACACGCCAGGCCGTGACGAACGCATGACGACCAACGAGGAAGTCGTGACCGAAGATTATTTCTCGACGGTCGGACTCCGGCTCGTCGAAGGCAGGGTGTTCCAACCCGAGGATCGGCGCCGGGAACGGCGCGCCACGATCGTCAACGAGACCCTGGCGAAGCGGTACTTCGCGGGTCGGAGCGCCATCGGCAAGCGCTGGACCTACGGCGGACCGATCGATGCCGACGCGAATGTGATCGTCGGCGTCGTGCGGGATGCCAGGTACGTCGATCTTCGCGGCGATGTCCCCAACATGGCGTATCGCCTCTCGGCCGCGTCTCCCGACGATGTGCTCGCGAGCGTCGAGGTGCGCACGCTGCTTCCGCCCGCGCAGATGGTCCCGGCGGTGCGCGAGGCGCTCGACAGGGCGGTGCCCGCACTGCCCGTCATCGACGTCGTGCCGATCGAGCACCGCATCCACCGCAAGGCCTCGTACGACAGGCTCGTTGCCAATCTGAGCACTACCTTCGGACTGGTCGCGCTGGCGCTCGCGTGCCTCGGCCTCTACGGCACGGTGTCCTGCGGCGTCTCCCGGCGAATACCGGAGTTCGGCGTCCGCATGGCGCTCGGCGCCCACGGCCGGCACGTCGTCTGGCTCGTCCTGCGCGATGCCCTGATGCTCGTACTCGCCGGCGGACTCCTCGGCGTTCCGCTCGCGTTCGTCGCGGCACGTGGCTTGAGGTCCATGCTCTACACCGTGCCCGCCACGGATCCGGCGGTCTATTCTGCGGGTGCGGCCCTCGTCGCTGCGGTGGCTGGCCTGGCGGCGCTGCTGCCTGCCTGGCGAGCGTCGCGAATCGAGCCCCTCCTCGCGCTGCGGAAGGAATAAGGAGAAGGATGATCGAAACCACGTTCGCGGAGCTGCGGTACGCCGTCAGGCGGCTGCGCGCCGAGCCGGGCTTTACGGCGGTTGCGGCGCTGACCGTCGCGATCGGCATCGGTGCGACGACGGCGATCTTCAGTGCGGTGAACCCGATCCTCTTCGAGACGCTCCCGTACCCGGACGCAGGCCGGATCGCGGTGATCCAGGAGATCCGCAGCGATGGCTCGCACCTCGACGGTACGTTCGGCATGTATCGCGGACTGTCGGAGCGGGTCTCCTCGTTCGACGCGCTTGCCGTGTTCAAGCCCTGGCAGCCGACCATGACCGGACGGGAGCGCCCGGAGCGACTCGACGGCCAGCGCGTCAGCGCGCGCTATTTCCAGGTGCTGGGCGTGCCGCCGATCATCGGTCGGAGCTTCCAGTCCTCCGACGATCTGCTCAACGCCGCGAACGTGGTCGTACTCAGCGACGGGCTGTGGCGCCGGCGCTTCGAGGCCGATCCGGCGATCGTCGGACGCCAGATCACGCTCGAGGGCAGTGGCTATGACGTCATCGGCGTGATGCCGCCGGACTTCGAGAACGTGCTGGCGCCGTCGGCCGAGCTGTGGGCGCCTCTGCAGTACGACATGTCGCTCGGCACGGCGTGGGGCCATCACCTGCGAACGGTGGGGCGGCTGAGGCCGGGACCCGGCATCGAGCAGGCGGCGCGGGAAGTCCGCACGGCCGGACGCGACGTGCTGCAGGCGTACCGACCGGAGACCTATGGACCCGATGTCGAGTTCAACGTGACGCCGCTGCAGGACGAGGTGACACGAGGGGTGAAGCCGGCGCTCCATGCAGTACTGGGCGGCGTGATCCTGGTCCTCCTGATTGCGTGCGTGAACGTCGCGAACCTGCTGGTCGCCCGCGGCGTTCGCCGGCGCCGGGAGTTCGCCCTGCGCGCGGCACTGGGCGCGGGGCAGGGCCGGCTGGCCCGGCAGCTGTTCATCGAGAGCCTGGTGCTCGCTGCCTTTGGGGGCGCGATCGGCCTGGCCGTTGCGGCGGCCGGCGTGCGCGCCCTCGTGGCGATCGCCCCGCCCGGGCTGCCCCGAGCGGGCGCGATGGCCGTTGACGCCACCGCGTTCGCCTTTGGAATCGGCCTCACCACGCTGGTGGGCCTGGCTTTCGGACTGGTTCCAGTGCTTCAGGCATTGCATGGAGATCCCCGCCCGGACTTCCCGGACGACCTCCGGCACACGCCCGGCGGACACCGGCGCATCCGCGGCACGCTGGTCGTCGCAGAAGTGGCTCTCGCGCTGGTGCTGCTCGCCGGCTCGGGGCTTCTGTTGCGGAGCCTGGAGCGCCTCTTCGCCGTCCCGATTGGCTTCGACCCGTCCGGCCTGCTGACCATGCAGGTGCAGGTCTCCGGCCAGCGCTTCGATGCCGATGCGGAAGCATCCCGCTTCTTCGCGCAGGCCCTCGAAGCCGTCAGGCGCGTGCCCGGCGTCACCGAGGCGTCGTTCACGAGCCAGTTGCCGCTCAGCGGCGACCTCGACGAGTACGGCGTGCATTTCGAAGCTACACCCGCGAGGCCCGCCCGGAGTTACGGCGCGTTCCGGTACGCCGTGAGTCCCGGCTACGTGGAAACACTGCGGATTGCGCTCCGGCGCGGCCGGTTGCTCGACGACAACGATCGCGCGGGGGCTCCGCCCGCCGCGCTCGTCAGCGAATCGCTGGCAAGGTTGAGATTCGGGGAGGTGGATCCCATCGGCCACCGCCTGCGCATTGGCCCGATGGACGGTTCTCCCTACACCATCGTCGGGGTCGTCGCGGACGTCAGGCAGATGTCGATGGCCTCCAGCATGTCGGACGCTGTATACACCACGGCCGGCCAGTGGCGCTTTGCGGACAGGACGATGTGGCTCGTGGTTCGCGCCCGCGGCGACGCGGCCGCAGTCGTTCCAGCGGTTCGCGAGGCCGTCTGGTCCGTCGACAAGGACCAGCCGATCGTGCGCGTCGCGATGCTGGACGATCTGGTCGCGGCCACGGCTGCGGGGCGACGCTTCGCGCTGGTGCTGTTCGAGGCGTTCGCGCTCGCCGCGCTGGCGCTCGCGGCGGCCGGCATCTTCGCTGTACTTGCCGCCAGCGTGGCCGAACGCACACGCGAGATTGGCATCCGCTCTGCCCTCGGCGCAACGCCTGGAAGGATCCTCGCTCTCGTCGTTCGAGAGGGCTTCGGCCTCACCGGGCTGGGCGTGGCGATCGGGCTCGCGGGAGCGGCGCTGGCGAGCCAGGCGCTTGCCGCGCTCCTGTTCGACGTGTCGCCCGTCGACCCGGTCACGTATGCCGTTGTGGTCGCGCTCCTCCTCGTGGTGTCCCTGGTTGCGTGCGCGGTGCCGGCCTGGCGTGCGACGCAGATCGATCCCGCGGTCACGCTCCGGGCGGAGTAGCAGGCTTCACCTCCACAGCGCCCGTGCCAGCCCGCCGAGCGAGAACAGCGCGCGCGGGTCGCCGTTCTCCGCTATCAGCGCCTCGAGCTGCTGTCTGACGAATCGGCCGCGGTTGGCGCGCCTTGCGAGGAGGTTCCCGACTGCGTGGCTCGTGACCCAGCCCTGCGCGGTCCTGTACGCGCGGAACCGCGCGCCGAAGCGCGCCGTCAGCTCGACGGCGTAGGCCGCCGCGATGCGGGTGGCGGCACCGTGCGAGTCCCCGGGGTTCGCGGCGATCACGTCGGCGGCGAGGATGCCGCTCTGCATCGCCTTCCCGATTCCTTCGCCCGTCAGGGAGTACGTCAGTCCCGCCGCATCGCCTGCGACGAGCAGTCCCGGCCGTGCGAGGTCGGCGCCGGTCATTGCCGTCCTGAGCGGAGCGCCTCTGAGCGGTGAGATGGACCGCGCGCCGCGCATCAGCGCAGCGGCCGGCGGGAACGTGCCGAGAAACCGGTCCAGGAGGATGCGCAGGTTCGCCGGGTTCGGTCGCCTCCGGGAGTCATAGAAGAAGCCCACACCGACATTGAACGTGTGCCGCGGTCCGGGGAAGATCCAGCCGTAGCCCGGGCAGATGGCGGCGTCGTAGGAGATCAGGAGATCGGTGAGGCCGGCCGACGTCGCGGGATCCACCTCGACGTAGATGCGCCCCGCGGTGGCGCTCGGGGTGGATCGCCGGCACACGCCGAAACACTCGAGAGGCCCGGCCGAGCCACCGGTCGCCAGCACGGTGGCCCGCGCGCGCAGCTCGACTCGGGCACCCGTTCCAGTCTGGACGAACCGCGCGCCGGTCACGGCCTCTCCATTGACGAGCGGCGCTTCGAGCGTGTGCCGCGGGAGGAACGTGGCTCCCGCCTCGACCGCCCCGGTGCGCAGCGCCTCGTCG
The DNA here is from genome assembly GCA_035455585.1 of Vicinamibacterales bacterium. Taxonomy (GTDB): domain Bacteria; phylum Acidobacteriota; class Vicinamibacteria; order Vicinamibacterales; family 2-12-FULL-66-21; genus DATIEW01. The sequence goes on from DATIEW010000465.1 coordinate 18,394, forward strand.
AGTTCCCGCCGCGGGACGCACACCGATTCCGCGGCGAGCGCGACGCCGGTGCCGTCCGGCGCGAAGACCCGCAGTCCCGCCGAGCGCGATCCAGCGGCCAGGATAGAGGACATGCCAAGCTCGGCGAGCGCGCTCAGCGCATCCGGAATGAGCGCGTCGCCGCACACCTTGTCGCGGGGGAAGTCGGCACGGTCGACGAGCGCGACGGACAGGCCCCTGGAGGCTGCGCGCCGCGCGGCGGCCGCGCCGGCCGGTCCCGCGCCGATGACCAGCACATCGAACCGCATCAGGGAATGTCGAGCTCAATCCGACAGGAACACAAACGGCAACAGGAGATCAAGAGATCAGGAGAAGAATACATGTGCAACCATCCTGCCCCGGGCTCCGTCAAACCCTGACAGCATCAGGCTTCCTATATGATGGATCCCTGTATATGACGCTGATCGACCGGACGCGCGCGCTGGCCTCCGCGAAGAAGGGCAGCGCCGACCTGCTCATCCTCGCGCTCGTGGACGAGAAGCCGTTGCACGGCTACGACATCGGGCGACTGATCGAGGATCGATCCCGCGGCACGCTGCGGTTCACGCTGGCCTCGCTCTACGAGACGCTGTACCGTCTGGAGGAGCGGGGACACATTCGCGGCCGCTGGGTCGAACGCGCCGGGCAGCGCCGGCGCAGGTACTACCGGATCACCGAGGCCGGCCGGAGCGTCCTGGCCGCGCAGCGCGAGGACTGGGGCCGCTTCATCGCGGCGCTCGTCGAAGTCGCGGGCGTGAGACCCGCATGAAGGCCGGGCGCATGTCCGAGTGGCGGAAGCACCTGCTCGAGCACGCTCGCCAGGCCGGCGTCGATCTGCCGCCGGCGACGGTCGAAGAGCTTGCCCAGCACCTGGACGACATCCATGCCGCGGCGCTTCGGGACGGCGCGGCGGAAACCGAAGCACGGCGTCGCGCGATGGCGGCGCTCGAGGAATCGACCCTGTCGATTCTCCGGCGGCATGCCTCCCGCCAGTTGAAACGTCCCCGCGCGCGCGAGGCCGAAGCGACGGCCCGCGCGGCAGAAGGAAGGAGCCTGAACGTGGTCAGCGCCATCCGTGGAGCACTCCGACAGTTCCAGCATCATCCCGGCTTCGCGATCGTCACCATCCTCGTCCTGGGCATCGGGACCGGGGCGGCCACGACGGTCTTCACGGTCGTCGACTCGGTGGTGCTGCGGCCGCTGCCGTACCGCGAGCCCGACCGCCTGGTGACGTTCTGGGACACGAACCACGAGAAGGGGCTCGCGCACGATCCGATCTCGCCGGTCAATTTCATGGACTACCGCGCGCTGCCCGTCTTCGAGGACGCCGCCGCGTGGTGGCGCCCCAGCATCAACCTCATAGACCCCGGGCTCGATCCGGT
>DATIEW010000466.1:0-3146 GCA_035455585.1 Vicinamibacterales bacterium
TCAGTCTGTGTTCACCCGGCCTCCGGACCAGTTCGGGACCTGCCCGGCTTCGGGCAGGCGGAGGGTGGTCGTCCGCGAATTGGTGATCGAGGCGATGCTGAAATGGGTGGCGGTCTTTTCAGGAAGGTCCCCAGCCGGACGCCGCCCGCTCCATCATGGCGGCGGGGTCGGCAGAGGCCGGGGTATAGGTGATGATTTCGAGTGTGACGCAGAGGCGATCGGCGCGGCGATCGCCGCTCGCCGGCCGTTCAGTGTCTTCCACCGGGCGTCCATTCAGAAGATCGACATCGTGGTGCGACACGATTCCGACTACGAGCTCGAAAAGTTCGAGCGCCGGCACCGGCTCGAGATCGAAGGCCAGCCGGTGTGGGCCATTGCACCGGAGGATCTCATCCTTTCGAAACTCCAATGGGCGAAAGAGAGCCCGTCAGAGCTGCAGCTCCGGGATGTCAGGGCCATCGTGGCCGTGCAGGCCGACCTCGACTGGCCCTACATCGACGGCTGGGCCCGGAGATTGACGGTGACGACCCTGCTGGCCGGGGTGCGTCCATGAAGGACACGTTCAACGAGACGGAAACGGCGTTCGCGCTCAGGTTCGCCTCCGTCGATCCCCTCGATCGTCTCCGCATGACGAGCGAGATGTTCGAATCGGCCAAGCGCCTGATCGCGGCAAGCGTTCGAAGCGCGGAACCGGGGCTTCGGGAAGACGAGATCCGGGTACGGATCTTCGATCGTCTGTACGCAGACGACTTCGACGAGCCCACCAGGGCCCGGCTTCGTGCGTCTCTTCGAAGGACCGGCTAAAACGGCGAATCGCCAGCCACTAACGTCGCGGCGCGCTTCCGAATCCAGTCGTCGAGCCAGTTCAGCGCGACGACGATCCGCGGCCGGTCTGCTTCGGCGAGCGGGATGGGCTTGATCGCGAGGAACCGCCCGCCATCGGGCGAGACTCATCCCAGGGACATGTGGCTGGGCGAGTATACCCGCTCGCGGCCGTGCTACGATGCGCCGGCCATCGAAGTCCGGGTCCGCCTGAAGCCGGACGCGACGGGAGGAGCCGAATGCCGGAACACACGAATACTTCGACGACCGACGGGGTGGACCTCAGCTTCCGGCAGATGCTCGGCGCCTGGCGCCTCATGGCGGCCCCCACGCCGCGGCCGGCTCTGGCGTCCGACGCCGGCCTGGAGTGCATCTTCACTGGGATCCCGGTCGCGTTCTTCAACATTGCGCTGATCACCAACCGGAGCGTATCCGCCGCAAACCTCGTGGCGCACGGCCGGCGTGCGAGCGCCTTCGCCGCGGACAAGGGCGTGCCCTGGCTCTTCGTCGTGACCCACGAGACGCTCGAGGACGGCGTCGACGCCGCGGCCGCGCTGGACGGCTGCGGCCTCGCGCCCGTCATGCCGCTCACGGGGATGCTCGCGTCGCACGTCGCGCCGGCTGCACGGGTGCCGGAGGGCCTCCAGCTGGTCATCCCCGAGGACGATGCCGGATGCGAGGCGGCGGTGGACGTCAACGCGGCCGCCTACGCGATGGACCTCGAGGCCAGCAAGCCGTTCCTGGGCCGGCGGCAGTTCTGGGACACTCACTGCCTCGTCGTCGGGCTCGCCGACGGCGCGCCGGCCTGCAGTGCGGCGGTGATGATGGTGGACGGGCTGCGCTATGTGGCGCTGGTCGCGACCATGCCCGGCCAGCAGCGTCGCGGGTTCGCGGACGCGGCGATGCGCCGCGCGCTCGAGTCCGCGGCGACAACTCACGGCGAGACGCCGACGGTGCTGCACGCCACAGCAGCCGGACGCCCGGGGTACGAGCGCATGGGCTACCGCACGATCTCCAACCACACGGTGTTCATGGAGAAGCGGTTCCTCCAGGAGCACTGACGCGGAGACGGGTGCGCACGAGGCTGGGCAGGCACACTGCGCCCCGCCCCAGCGCGTCACACGGCCCTACTTCGCCGGAGGCGTGTCGGGGATCGCCGTTCGCCCGGATCAACAAGCCGTCACCCTCATGATCGGAACGAAGCTCGCACATTACGAGGTCACGTCGCACCTGGGGTCGGGTGGAATGGGCGACGTGTATCAGGCCACGGACGCGAAGTTGGGCCGCAGCGTCGCCGTCAAGCTCCTTCCGGACGCCTTTGCTCGTGACGCCGAGCGGTTGTCCAGGTTCGAGCGCGAGGCCCGCGTGCTCGCGTCCCTGAACCACCCCAGCATCGCCGCCATCTACGGGCTGGAAGAAGCGAACGACAAGAAGTTCCTCGTGATGGAACTCGTTTCGGGCGAGACGCTGGCAGACCGGATTGCACGAGGTCCGATTCCAGTCGATGAGTCCGCGGCAATTGCCAAGCAGATGGTGGATGCGCTGGAGGCCGCGCACGAGAAAGGGATCATCCATCGGGATTTGAAGCCGGCCAACGTCAAGATCACTGAAGGCGGTGCAGTCAAGGTGCTCGACTTCGGATTGGCGAAAGCGTGCGAGCCGGATTCTGCGACCGCATCCCTTGCGAATTCGCCGACGGTGATGCAGGCCACAGACCAGGGAGTGATTCTCGGGACGGCAGCCTACATGGCTCCGGAGCAGGCGCGCGGCAGGACCGTCGACAAGCGCGTGGACATCTGGGCTTTTGGCGTGGTGTTGTTCGAGATGCTGGCGGGGCGCCAGCTGTTCTCCGGCGATACGCTGAGCGACACGCTGGCAGCCGTGCTCACACGCGAGCCCGACTGGACGTTGCTTCCGCCATCGACGCCGCCGGGCGTACGCCGCCTGCTGTCGCGCTGTCTGCAGCGCGACCCGCAGAAGCGTCTGCGCGACATTGGCGATGCGCGACCGGAGTTCGAAGATGCGGGGCCCGCAATCGGCCCCGCGACGTCCGCGGGCACGCGCTCGCTCGCGCGGGTCTTGGCGCCATGGGCACTGACCGCCGCCGCCTTGCTTCTTGCCGGTTGGGCGTTCTGGGTCCGGCCGGATTCCGGCATGGGCGCGCGCGACGTGACGCGACTCGACATCGGGTTCCCCGCCGACGTCGAGCCGAACGCCGCCCTGCCGGGCACTTCGATTGCTCCCGATGGTCGATCGATCGTGGTAATCGGCGCGAAGGACGGCGTGCGCCGGCTGTTCGTTCGCGAGTTCGATCGCACCGACTT
>DATIEW010000467.1:0-3793 GCA_035455585.1 Vicinamibacterales bacterium
TACCGTGGCGTCCATGACGGCGGCGGGCGTACGGGCCTGCCCGAGTGCCGCGGTGAGCTGCGCCAGGCGATCCGACTGGCGCGCGACGCGCTCCGCGTCGAGGCGCGCCTGCCCGTCGTGCAACATCCGCCGGTACGCGCGTCCGGCCATCGCGCAGAACGTGAGCCAGCCGGCGACGTAGACGCTGAAGGTGAAGGCCTGTCGCGGGCTCTCCAGCGTCAGCAGCGTCCCCGGCTCGAGCAGGAAGTAGTCGATGCCGAGCGCGCTCAGCAGCAGCGCCGTCGCCCCGCCGAGGAACCCGCCGTACCAGGCGCTGATCGCAACCGCCAGCGAGAACGGCGTCAGCGACAGCATCGGGAACGACGCCGCCGCGAGCAGCTCGAGCCACAGCGCCAGCGACACGCCGGCTACCGGCAGGGCAATCGTCGCGAGCCGGCGCGTTACGCGGGCGCGGATTTCCTCGGCCATCTCTCGTTGCAGGCCTGTGCCGTTACGACTCCCGGATTATCCAGGTTCGGCGCTCCAGGGCAATGGACTCGCCGCCGACGCTGCGACCGTGCAATTCTCAGGCCGGCTCGCACCCTATCTCGATGCAAGCCCGGTCCATCAGCAGCAGCGAGCCGGCGGCTGCCGACGCTGCGTTTCTCAGTGCCGTATCGTCGCCCGCGCGGGCCGCCTCGTGCTGGAGCCCCGCTGCCATCGCGCCCAGCGTGCAGGCGCGGATCAGCATGTCGTGGGCCGTTCGCAGCGCCTCCGGGACCTTTGCGGCGGCCAGTTGCCGCTGGACTTCGGTGAACTCGGAGACGGCCCGGTCGAGCGCGTCGGCCGTCTGATACGCCTGGCTGTCGATCGCCGACAGCACCGGCCTCAACGCCCGTGCCCGTGTCAGATACGTGCCCAGCTGCTTCCTGTACTCGTCGGCATCGGCGCTCGACGGTGGGGCGGTGCCCGACGTCCGGCGCGTGGCGATGGCAGGCGTCGACGCTGGCGTCCCGATTATGGCGGTCGCCTGGGGTGGGGAAGTCTCGGAGCGGGACGGAACTGTCGAGGCCGGGCGTTGCGATGTCTGTTCGGCTCCGCGCCCCGAACCAGGTGCCGGCGCTGACACGCCAGAGGGCTGCACGATCGGGTCGGGGGTCTTCGCAAGAGCCTCTTTCGGCGTTCCCGGCTCGACCGGAGGCGTCTCTGCCGCTCCGAGAAAGACGCTCAGTCGCCCCTGCTCGAGCGCGGCAAGGTCCAGGCGGAACGGAGTCTGACCGCTCAGATCGAGAACGACGCGTGTCAGCGGCGGCTCGGACGTGTTCAGCGCCGCCCTGACGCGCCGGACGAGCGCGCCGGAGGGAGCCGCGACAGCTCGCGTCCTGGTCCTGACGCCGGGGAAATCGAAGAACAGTCGAGGTGGTCCGTCCACCTCGCCAGCTTCGGGTGCCGGGAGCGGGCCGTCGGCTTCGATTCGCACGATCGTGACTGTGCCTGCGCGCGCGACGCTGATATCCGTGATCTGCGCCGGCCGCGGCTGGCCGCTCGATGCCGAGGCGACGCGGATGACGAGCATCGTGACGAGGACGACTGCCGTCGGGAGCGAGATTGAAGACGCGCAAGCAAGAGGAGGCCGCCTGCAGCGTGGGATGATCGACGGTCTGTGCATCGGGATGAGTACCATCCCTGAGGCTACATCCGGAACGCGCTCAAGTCCAGACGCGATCGACGTGGACCCCCGACGGTCGAGGAAAAGCAATCTTCGACGATCGTCTCAACGCTCAGAGCCGCGTGCGGCGGACGGCGCCGGTTCGAACGTGTAGCACCACGCCTCGCCTTCGAGCACGGTCTCTCCCGTCTGGCGCGCCACGCGGACGTTGAGCTGGGTGACCGGCTTGGTCGCGTGGACTTTCGTGATCTCGGCCTCGGCGGTGATGGTGTCGCCGATGAAGACAGGCGCGACGAATTTCCAGTTCTGGCTCAGGAACACGGTTCCAGGTCCGGGCAGATCCATGGCCACCAGCGCATGGAGCAGGCCGGTGGTCAGCCCGCCCTGCACGACGAGCCGCCCGAACTTCGTCTGCGCAGCGAACGCCTCGTCGAAATGCAGCGGATTGCGATCCCCCGAGATGTCCGCGTACTTGCCCACGTGGTCCGCGGTCACCGCAAGACTCCGACTGGCCTTCTGGCCGACCTGCCATGGCATGCGTTTCGGCTCCTGGAGCTCCTGGAGAAGACGGAGGGGACGGACAGAACGGAGGTTAACACGGAGGAACGGAGTGAACGAAGGACGAAGGGCAGGTCACAGCACTCCCCCCGGTGGGTGGTCAGCCCCGGCACCATCTCCGTCATCCTCCGTTTCTGTTCAAACGCCCTCCTGAACTCCTGATCTCCTGTCAATCTCCTCCTGATCTCCCGATCTCCTGTTGATCGATCAACTGGCCAGCGCAACGGGTGTGGGCCCTGGGCTCGAGGGCGGGGCGCCGTCCGCCTGCGCGTCGAGAGCCAGAATGGCGCGGACCTCCTTGTTCATCTCGTCGCTCAAATGGTGGTGCAGCCCTCTGACGGAGGCAAGGTCCCACTCGAAGGACGCGATGGCGTCCGTCACCTCGAAGTGCCCGTCGACCAGTTCGTCGCGCACGCGCTGATAGTCGGCCAGCGCCCCATTGGTCCCGCGGCCGATCGCCCGGGCCAGGAACTCCGCGTCCCGGAGCGCGTCGGTGATTCCGTGGGCCGTCAGCGGGTCCTTGAAGTATGCCGCGTCGCCGACGAGCGCCCATCCCGGTCCCCAGCTCTGACGGAAGAACCCGGTGACCCCGGGGAAGCCGTGCAGGGTTCCCGTCAGGCGCGCGTCGCCAAGCTCCGCGGCAAGAGACGGCGAGCACTCTGCGAGAATCCGGAGATAGCCGGCGGAGATGTCCGGGCGCACTGCGTCGAGAAACCGGCGGGGCGGCATGGACGCAAAGACGCAGGTCAGCCCGTCGTTCGTCGGGATCACGCCGATGCTTGTCCCGGGACGGAAGTGCCAGTGGTTTCCGTCCTGTGCAAGGTCCGCCCAGTACCCATAGATGACTGACGAAGCGTGCCGGCCTCGACGGTAGATGCCCGCGTCGACCAGCTGCGCTACGCCGGAGTGGAGCCCGTCGGCGCCAACTACCATCGACGCGGTAATCCTGCTTCCCGCCGGACCTGCGCCTGTGACGATGCCGGTCACGCGCCCGTCGTCGCGCCGGAGCAGGCCGGCGACCCGGGTGTGAAAGGCCACCTCGGCGCCCGCTTCGATCGCCGCGTCCACGAGCAGCCGATCGAGGACAGTCCGTCGCGGGGAATACAGCGCGTCGACGCCGTCGCGCGACTTGATGGGAATCTCCAGTGCCTCGTCTCCATAGTGGAAGGATGTCCGCAGCACGGGCGGTGTCTTCGCGGCCTTGACGCGGGCCAGAATACCCCACCGCTGGAGCTGCAGCACGCCGCCGCGCATCAGCGCGTGCGTGGAGAGCGTGTCGGTGCCGTACTCGCTCCGGTCCACGGCAAGCACCCGCGCGCCCGCGCGTGCGAGCAGCAGCGCCGTAGCCGCGCCGGCGCAACGTGCGCCCACGACGATCACGTCGTACGCCGGATGCCTTGGAGGCTTCACGCTCATGATCAACCTCGCGTGGGGCTCCGCCCCACACCCCGGCTCGGTCGCTTGCGGGGACCCCTACGCCCCGCGCCGCTCCCTCGCAGGCGCGCCGTGCGCGCCTAGCCGTCGGTGTCCGACACTATCAGGCGGCAAGGGCTCGATTCACGTCGCCGTGCGCGCCTAGCCGTCGGT
>DATIEW010000468.1:0-6472 GCA_035455585.1 Vicinamibacterales bacterium
AGTCCAGCTGCTTCATGAGCCGCGTGGGTGCGTTGCGGAGGTGCAGCGGAACCGGTTCGGCGGCGTCTTCCCTGGCCGCGGCAGCGGCATCGAGATACGCGAGGTAGACGGCATTGCTCTTTGGGGCGGCGGCAAGATAGATGGCGGCCTGCGCGAGCGCCGTGTTGCCTTCGGGCATCCCGATGAAATGCACGGCGTCCTTCGCGGCGACGGCGACGGCCAGCGCGTTGGGGTCGGCGTTGCCGATGTCTTCCGACGCGAACCTGACCAGCCTGCGCGCCACGTAGAGCGGATCCTCTCCGGCCTCCAGCATCCGCGCCAGCCAGTACACCGACGCGTCGGGATCGCTGTTCCGCATCGACTTGTGCAGGGCCGAGATCAGGTTGTAGTGCTCCTCGCCGGACTTGTCGTAGAGCAGGGCGCGATGCTGTGCCAGATCGGCGACGAGCGCGGCGTCGATGTGCCTGGTTTCCCGCGCAGCGCCCGACGCCATGTCGAGGAGATTCAGGGCCACGCGCGCGTCGCCGTTGGCATGCCTGGCCATGGCGAGAAGCGCTTCCTTGTCGACCTCGAGATCGCGTCCGCCTAGGCCGCGGTCCGGATCGGCGAGGGCCCGGCGGATGATGGCGACGACCTCGTCGAAGTCGAGGGGCTGAAGCACGTACACGCGCGACCGGGACAGGAGCGCCGAATTGACCTCGAACGAGGGATTCTCCGTGGTGGCGCCGATCAGGATGATGTCGCCGGCCTCGACCCGCGGCAGGAACGCATCCTGCTGCGCCTTGTTGAACCGGTGGATCTCGTCGACGAAGAGCACCGTCCGCTGCCCCCGGCGGCGGCGCGACTCCTCGGCGTCGGTCATGACGGCGCGGATCTCCTTGATACCCGAGAGCACGGCGCTGAACGCGACGAACTTTGCCCTCGTTGCTCCCGCCACCAACCGTGCAAGCGTCGTCTTGCCGGTTCCTGGCGGGCCCCAGAGGATGATCGACTGCAGGCGGTCCTCCTCGATCGCCCTCCGCAGAGGACGTCCTGGCCCGAGGAGGGCTGCCTGGCCGACGAACTCGTCGAGCGTTCGCGGCCGCATGCGCTCGGCGAGTGGCGACGCCAGCGGTGGCCGCTCGGGCTCCGGATCATCGAATAGCGACATGGGACGTCCGTTCGTTGCTGCGCTGCCGTTGCGCCTCGTACAGGATGATGGCCGCGGCAGCCGCCACGTTCAGCGACTCCACCGGCGGACGCATCGGGATCGTGAGCCGCTCGTCGGCCGCCGCGATCAGATCGTCGGGAAGGCCGGAGCCTTCTCCGCCGAGGAGAATCGCCGCCCGCTGGCGGAAATCCGCGTCGGGCAGCGGGGTGCCACCGCGGGGCACGGTGGCGAAGACCCGCAAGCCGGCGTCTCTGGCGGACTGTGCCATGCATCGCAGGTCCGCGTGGATCGCGATTGGAACGCGGAACGCGCTTCCCATGGACCCCCGCAGCGCCCTCCAGCCGAAAGGGTCCGCCGTGCCGGCGCCCGTGGCCATGCCGCTCGCGCCGCATCCTTCGGCAGCCCGGACGATGGCGCCAAGGTTGCCGGGATCCTGCACGGCGTCGACCAGGAGAATCAGCGAGGCGTGCGCGCCCAGGAGCTGCGCGGTTCCGGCCGGCTCGCAGCGGCCGATCGCGACCACCCCCGAGGACTCCCGAACAGGGCTCATGGCGTCGAGCACCGGCGGCGTGACGATCACGGTGCGGGCGCCGGCGTGTCGGGCCCGCTCGGCGAGCCGTGCCGTCTCATCCGCGATCGGTTCCCGGAACGCCACGACGTCCAGCGGAACGCCCGACGCCAGCGCCTCGGCGAGGAGGTGCGCGCCTTCGAGCACCACGTCACCGCCCGTCCGGCGGCGCGAGATCTCCCGAAACCGCCGGACGAGGGGATTCTGCCGGCTCGTGATGCGCTGCACGGCAGGTATTGTACGCTGCGGTCCCGGAGTTCACTTGGGTCGTCAACCTCCAACTGCCAACCCCCAACTCCCAAACTGTCTGAGGCGAAGAGCACTTCGCTGTCAACTCCCAAGGCCCAACTTCCAACTCCCAAACTCCCAATGTGCCGTGAGCTCTCGGCTCAGGTGACGCACGGCGGTGCGTGCGTGCTACCATTCGGGCAATGAAGGCGCAGATCCTGAAGAAGTTCGAGGACGAGATCCAGCTGCTCGAGAAAGAGCTGAAGACGGAGCTGCCAAGGGAGATCAAGCGCGCGCGTGAGCTTGGCGATCTCCGCGAGAACGCGGAATACCACGCGGCCAAGGAGCGGCAGCGCTTCATCGAGTCGCGCATCAGCCAGCTCAGGAAGCGGGTGAGCGAGATCTCGCTGATGAACCTCGAGAAACTGCCGCACGATCGCGTCGGATTCGGGTCGACGGTACATCTGAAAGACGCGGACGGCCAGGTCGTGACCTACCAGCTCGTGATGCCGGAGGACGCGGACGTCGAGGAGGGGCTGATCTCGACCGCCTCGCCGATCGGCCGGGCGCTGCTCGGCAGGGAAGAGGGAGACGAGGTCGCCGTGCAGACGCCGAATGGCAGCCGGCGCTTCGAGGTAATCAGGCTGCTGACCATCCACGACGAGTCGTAGCGGGTGATCACTCCCGAATCGCCAGACCGTCAGTATTCCACACGGCTCCGGACGGCACTCGTGCTCTCGGGGTCGGGCACGGGCGGCGCCTACCACGCGGGGGTGCTCCAGGCGCTGCACGAAGCCGGCGTGCGCGTCGATCTCGTGGCAGGACGCGGCATCGGCGTCGCCGGCGCTCTTTTCGCCGCCATCGACGGCAGTGCGCGGCTGTGGGAGGAGAACGGTATCTGGCGCTCGGACGGCGTGCGCCGCTTCTACGGCTGGCGCACGCCGCTGCGCGTCGCCGCCTGGGCCCTCGCAGGCGCCGGCCTCGTGCTGGCGGTTCCGCTCGCCGTTCTCGGGCTGGCAGTCGTCGTCGCCATGGCCGGCACGATGCTGGCGCTCGTCGGATTCGCTGGCGCAGGGGCGGCGCTCACAGGCTCGTACGGCGGCTGGACCAACGCGCTGTTCGATCCGGCTTCGCTGCCGACGGTGATTCCGAGGCTGGCGGTGCTGGCGATCCTGGTTGCGATGTCTGCGGCCGTGTTTGGAGCCGTGGCCGGGGGGCGCGCGCATCGCGGCGCACGGCGCGTACGCCGCGGGATTGCCGGCCGCATGGTGGGGGGGCCGTTCTCCTCGGCGGCGCTGCTGGATCGCTGCGCGTCGGAGCTGTGGAACCTCATTCGCGGCGCGGCGCCGCTGGCCGCGCCGCCGCCAGCCGAGCTTGCCCGCCGCTACGTCGAGCTGCTTGCCGAGAACCTCGGACAGCCTGGGTTTCGCGAGTTGATGATCGGGGTCCATGATCTCGACGCGCGGCGCGACCTGGTGTTCGCGCTCCTGTCGTCGAGGTACCGCCCGCGCTTCTTCACGCGTCCGGGTCCGGGCCTGCTTGAGCGTCAGATCGAGGCGTTCGATCTGGCCGGCGCCGCGCGCGATCATGTGTTGGATGCGCTTGGTGCCGCGCTCACGCTCCCGGTGGCCACCGAGCCGCACCTCGTGACGTTCGCTCCGGAGGGGCCATGGCGAGGCGAAACGCATCGCGTCTGCGACCGGCCCGGCGGACTGGTGCGGCTGATTGACGAAATCGCGGCGGCCGGCGCCGAGCAGGTCATCGTCGCGGCGCCGTCGCCTCCCCCCGGCCGCCCGCACGAGCTGAGCGCCGGACGCGCCGACCTGCGCGGAGGCGCCGGGGAGCCGCTGGCTGCGTTCGAAACCGCCGCGCTCCGCGACGTGATCGAGCACGCCTCGGGACGCTTCGCCGGCCTGTTCATCATCCGTCCGTCGCACAACCCGGTCGGACCGCTCGACTTCCGCGGCATCCACGACGAGCGGTCCGATCGCAGGCACACCGTCGCCGAGCTGGTCGATCGCGGCTACGAGGATGCCTACCGGCAGTTCATCGAGCCGGTGGTCGGGGCCAGCGGGGATCGGATCGAGAGCGTTACTTGAACCGCGGTTCGCGGTTCGCAGTTCGCGGTTCCGGAGGCCGGCCGAGCGTTCAGCCCAGCGCCTGATCGAGATCGGCGATCAGATCCTCGGGATCCTCGAGCCCCACCGACAGCCGCGCCATGCTGTCGGTCACGCCCGCGCGCGCCAGCTCCTCGGCGGAATGCCCCCACTGCGAGGTCAGCAGCGGCAGGCTGCACAGGCTCTCGACGCCCCCGAGGCTGGCCGCCCGCTTGAAAACCTGAAGCCGGTCGAAGAACCGGGCCGCGCGATCGTAGCCGCCGCCGAGGTCGACGCACACCATCCCGCCGAACCCGCGCATCTGCCTCGCTGCAATCGCATGATCCGGATGGGACTCGAGCCCTGGATAGTAGACGGTCTGCACCCGGCGGTCCTGCGCCAGCCACCGGGCAATGGCCAGCGCGTTCGTGTTGTGGCGCTCCATCCGGACCGCCAGCGTCTTCAGCCCGCGCCCGAGTGCCCAGGCCGCCGACGGATCGAGCACGGTTCCTGCCAGCTTGCGCACCTCGCCAATCGCGTCGATGAAGCGCGGCGGGCCGGCGAGAACGCCCGCCGTGACGTCGCTGTGCCCGTTGAGATACTTCGTCGCGCTGTGCATGACGATGTCGACGCCGAGCGACAGCGGCTGCTGGTTGATGGGACTCGCGAAGGTGTTGTCGACGACCGACGTGACGCCGCGCTCGCGGCAGGCCGCAGCGACTGCCGCGACATCCACACAGCGAAGCGTCGGGTTGATGGGCGACTCGAACCAGAGGAGCCGCGTGGATCCGGAGAGCACCGCGTCCGGCCGCCGCAGGTCTTCGAGCGACACGAACCGCGACGCGATGCCGAACTTCGGCAGCAGCTCCGCCATGAGGTGCAGCGTCCCGCCGTAGATCGCCGAGCTGCAGACGATCTCGTCCCCCGCGCCGCACAGCGCCAGCAGCGCCGTCATCGTCGCCGCCTGGCCACTCGACAGCACGAGCGCGGCCCCGGCTCCTTCGAGCGCGGCGATCTTGCGCTCGACCTCGACGACCGTCGGGTTCGCATACCGCGAATAGAGGAACTTCGCCGAGCGTCCCTCGTTGTAGTCCCGCACCTGCTGTGCATTCTCGAACACGAACGTCGTCGTCTCGTAGATCGGCGTGGTCAGCGGCGAGGCGGGGTCGTGGACCACTTCGTCGCGGCGGATGAGTTCGGTTGCCGGCTTCATGCGCACTCCGTTCGTATACGTGGTCATGTGGATCCGGCCCGGATCGCGGCGTTCCAGGTCCGGGATCGCGAACCGCGAACTGCGAACCGCGGACTCGCAACGGTCAGGAGCGGGCGAGGACTTCCTTCTTCTTCTCGGTCGCCGGCTCGTGGAGGAACTCTTCGGCGATCTCCGCGATGCGCGCGGTGATGGCCGGACCGCTCAGGTCGCCGAACTTCTCGCGGAACCGGTCGATGGGCACGACCGCCTTGGCCATCGCCCGGTGTCCGCCGGCGCTCCCGATGTCGCCGAACCAGCGCTTGACGAACTCGCCGGCGTTGCGCGAGTAGCCGAGGTTTCTGACGCTCAGGATCAGCGTGTCGGCCACCGTGCCCGCGACGATGGTCCACTTCACGTCCTCGAGCTGCAGGAAGAAATCCGCCGTATACGGAATGAGGTCCTCGCGCGGCGCGTCGCCGATGAAGGCCGTGAACACCTGCTCGCGCAGAATCCCCCCCTGGCTCGCCCGGGTCACGTAGTTCAGCCGCTCGAGCGTGATTTCGGACCCCTCCATCTTCCGGATGAGCGTCGCGTCGGCCAGCGGGTAGAGGAACGTGAACGCCTCGAGATCCACCCGGTTCGTGTGCCGCGCGAAGAACAGCGTGTCGGACTTGATGGCATAGAGCATCGCCGTGGCCGTCCGCTCGGAGATGTTCACGTCCACCGCCCGCAGGTGCTCGGTCAGGATCGTCGACGTGGACCCGTAGTCGGCGCGGATGTCCTTGAACACGGCGCTGTAGCCGGGCTGCTCCGGGTGGTGATCGATGACCAGGTCGGCGCGCGGCATGAGCCCGCCGAAATAGTGGGGCTGCACGTCGACGGTCGCGATCCGTTCGAACTCCTGAAACGAGGCCGCGGTGACCGGCTCGACATGGATGTCGAGCATGTTGGCCATGCGCAGGTTCTCCGGCCGGGTCACCCCTTGCATCGCACCGATGATCGCCGTCGTCTTGGTACGCCGCAGCAGGTTGCGCAGCGCCAGACCGCTGGCGAGCGCATCCGGATCAGGATCGTTGTGCAGCAGGATCAGCACGCGATCGGCATCCGCGAAGTAGCGCTGGTACTGCTGGACGCGCGCGCGCGTCATCGAGCGGCTCAGCTCGGGGACGAGCGTCGGGCGGATGAGCTCGGCGAGGTCCATGTGGAGCACGTCGGGCATGGCCGCGCGCGCGGCCTCC
>DATIEW010000469.1:0-2216 GCA_035455585.1 Vicinamibacterales bacterium
GTAGCCGATCCGCAGCTTCGACAGCGGGATGTCCGGGTTCCAGGCAAAAGGCGCGTCCACGACCGTATCGTCGCGGCCGTCCGGGCCGTAGATCGCGTTGAACACCAGCGCGCAGTCCTCGATCGAGCGGCACATCGGCCCGATCTTGTCCATCGTCCAGCTCAACGCCATCGCGCCGTGACGGCTCACGCGGCCGTAGGTGGGGCGCAGTCCGGCGACGCCGTTGGCGGCAGAGGGAGAGATGATCGAGCCGCGCGTTTCGGTGCCGATGGCGAAACCGACGAGCCCGGCCGCCGTCGCCGAGCCCGGACCGGCAGACGATCCGCTCGACCCGCCGCGCTGCGGGTCGTCCGGGTTCCACGGGTTCTTCGTCTGCCCGCGGAACCAGCGATCGCCCTGCGCCAGCGCTCCCATCGAGAGCTTCGCCACGAGCACGGCGCCGGCGTCGCGCAGGCGCTCGACGACGGTCGCGTCGTAGTCGAAGACCTGGTTCCTATAGGGTCCGGCGCCCCACGTCGTCGGGATCCCTTTCGTCGCGAAGAGGTCCTTGGCGCCCCAGGGGATGCCGTGTAGCGGACCCTTGTAGCGGTTCGCCCGGATGTCGCGGTCAGCCTGCGCCGCCTGTTCGAGCGCGAGATCCTCCGTCAGCGTCACCACGCAGTTCAGCTTCTCGTTGTACTTCTCGAGCCGCCCGAGGTACATCTTCGTCAGCTCGGTGGCCGAGACGTCCCGCCGCTGGATGAGCGGCGCAAGCGCCGTGATGGGCAGGAACGCAAGCTCGTCGAGCGAGGCGGGACGCGGGGCTGGCGGCTGGAGGGCGACCTTGATCCTGGCGCCCGGCTTCGCCCCCGGCTTCGGCTTCCGGTCCGGCAGGTACGGCCGGAAGGTGATGGCCGGCTCGGTGTCGAGCGGAATGTCGATCTTCCGGAGCCCCTCGAACGACTCGAGGTTGCGGTTCACCCCGCGAAGCGCCTGCTCCTGCTCCGCGTCCGCGAAATCGAGGCCGAGCAGCTTCTCGCCGCAGTCGAGCGTTTCCTTCGTGATTCGCTGCGCCTGTTCCTGCTCCTGCTGCCTGGCGAACGCCGGCGCCGCGAGGCCGCCTGCGACGGCTGCTGGCACCGCCTTCAGGAAGCGCCGACGGGCCGGCTGCGCCACTGTAGAGTCCTGATTTCGCCTGCTTTTCATCACTCCTCCACTTGATCGCTGACGGTCGATAGAATACTCCCAAACCGCCGCGTCAATGGCCCTGTCCACCCCGATCGATGTGCGGCCCGTCCAGAAAGACGACGAGGATGCGGACTGAAGAGCTGCGTCGTCAGGCCGAGACGATGGAGGCCGTCGGACGCCTCGCCGGCGGCGTGGCGCACGACCTCAACAACGTGCTGACGGCAATCTTCGGGTATGTGGACCTTCTGGCCGATCAGTTCGGGCCCGAGGATCCCAGGCGGGCGGACGTGGAGGAAATCCGTCTGGCGGCCGAGCGCGCTTCGGCGCTCACCCGGCAGCTCCTCGCGCTGGGCCGCAGGCAGACGCTGCAGCCGCGGGTGCTGAACCTCAACGAGCTGATTGCGGGTCTGGAGCAGCCGCTCCAGCGGCTCGTCGGCGACGGCGTGCGGATCACCGTCCGTGGAGCGCCGGATCTGTGGAACGCGCGCGTCGATCCGGATCTGATCGAGCAGGTGCTCACGAACCTCTGCGCCAACGCCCGCGACGCGATGCCGGATGGAGGCCGCATCGTCATCTCCACCGTCAATCGAACTGTTGCGGACGACGATGCGACCGGGCACGCGGGCCTCGCGCCGGGGTCCTACGTGGTGCTGTCGGTCGAAGACTCCGGCCGCGGCATGCCGGCCAGCGTGCTTCGACACGTGTTCGAGCCGTTCTTCACGACGAAGCCACGGGGCAAGGGAACCGGTCTCGGCCTCGCAACGGTGTACGGGATCGTCGCGCAGAGCGGCGGCGCGACGCATGTCGAATCGGAGGAGGGCAAGGGCACGCGGGTTCTGGTGTATCTGCCGGGTGACGTGAAGTGAGAGTCTTGAGTAAACGCCCAACCTCCAACTTCCAACGCCCAAAGAGATCAGATTGACAGCACTTGGTGGTACTTGAAGAGACAGCGCAGCACGTTAGACGCATCGGGTTCAGCAACCAGGCCCAGGAGTCAAAGTGCCTTGGATGTTGGGAGGTATCTGGTTAGAGCGGGAGTGCGCCGGAGC
>DATIEW010000470.1:0-10574 GCA_035455585.1 Vicinamibacterales bacterium
GCACCCGCGGTCCGAACGCGACGGAAACACCTTTCCCACCCGCGCGCGGCGGCCCGGTGAGCGTTCACCACTGCAAGGGTCGCACCGCCATTCAGCATTCGGCGTTCGGCGCGAAGGCGGCCGGACCCCCTTGCACGCTCGCTCGCGGCGCTCGCTCGCCGCCGCCCGCGATTTCTTCACACGCTCTCAGCACTCAGCAATCGCCTTACTTCCTCGTCGCTCGTCTGATCGAACAGTCGATACCAGAGCCCGACCGCGCTGAACGGCTCCGGGGTGCGCAGGCAAGTGACTTCGTCTGCTTCCTCACGCAAGAGGTCGCATGTGGACCGCGCACCAACCGGAACAGCCACGACGATGCGGGCGGGCTGCTGCTGGCGGACGGCCAGCACAGCCGCGCGCATTGTGGCGCCTGTGGCGAGCCCGTCGTCCACGAGGATCACCGTCCGATCCCGGATCGGCGGCAGCGGTCGCGATGCGTAGTACTGATCTTCGCGCCGGACCAGCTCCTGCAGCTCCTCCTCGGCCACCGCATCGATGGCCTCGGGCGGGATGGCGAGGTCGGCCACGACATCCTCGTTGAGCACGCGAATCCCGCCCGACGCGATCGCGCCCATGGCCAGCTCCCGGTGTCCGGGCACGCCGAGCTTGCGCACGACGAACACGCCAAGCGGAGCATGCAGGGCTGTGGCAATTTCGTAGGCGACTGGGACGCCTCCGCGCGGCAATGCCAGCACGGTGACTTCTTCCTTGCTGAACCGGGCCAGCGCTTCCGCCAGCAACCGGCCGGCCTGCCGGCGATCCTCGAACTGGAGGTTCATGACGTCTCAAAAAGCAAGGGCGATGCCCACCATGGCGAAGGGACAAGGGATAGGGGACAAGGCACAAGGAAACGGAGCGAACCCGGCTGATCCGACCGGGCACGGCTGTTGAATGAAGCCGGGCTCAGAACGTTGAATGCTGAGTGTCAAGATTTGGACTCGGAGCTTCCGCCCTCAGGCGGAAGCCCTCGGCGCGGCCGACCATCCTGCTGAAAGCCGGAAGTCACGAGTGGGTTCCTTCAGCAGGCTCTGAGTGGCTGATTGCTGAGTGACGGAGGCGAACATGGCAAGTGTACAACCATCGGTCGAGAAGCCAGTCCGGATCGCGGCAGACGGCATCAGCCTCGACGGGGATCTGGCTATCCCGGCAGGCGCACGCGGCCTGGTCGTCTTCGCGCACGGCAGCGGAAGCAGCCGCCACAGCCAGCGCAACCGCGCCGTGGCGCAGTCCTTCCGCGACGCGGGTCTTGGCACGCTGCTCCTGGACCTGCTCACACGGGAGGAAGACGCGCTGGATCGACGCACCGCCGAGTTCCGCTTCGACATCGAGCTGCTGGCAAACCGCGTCGCTTCTACACTCGAGTGGCTCGCGCGCCAGAAGGAAACGGCCGGCCTCCGGATCGGCCTGTTCGGCGCGAGCACCGGGGCGGCAGCTGCGCTCATCGCCGCGTCGACAGGGCCCCAGCAGGTGGCCGCCGTCGTGTCGCGAGGCGGGCGCCCTGATCTCGCCGGCGAAGCGCTGCGGCATGTCACCGCTCCGACGCTCCTCATCGTCGGCGGCCGGGACCATACGGTCATCGAGCTGAATCGCAGGGCGCTTGCCGAGCTGTCCTGCGAGCGGCACCTCCAGATCGTCCCCGGTGCGACCCACCTCTTCGAAGAACCTGGAACGCTCGACGAGGTCGCGAGGTTTGCAGGCGCCTGGTTTTCGACTCACCTGCTCGGCAAGCCGACAACGCACGGGCCAGAGGAGTCGCGAGGGTAGGGGAAGGCTGACCCGTGATATCGTGATCGCGACCGCCAGCTCATCCGGAGCACTGAAACAAACGGAGGTTCCCGTGCGTCCCGGACTCGTCATTCCCTTTCGGCGTGAATCAGCCCCGGCGACACCAGCCGAAGTCAGGCCGCTGGACCGCTGGCTCGGGAGACACCTGCAGGGCACGCTCGCTCCGGTCCACGTCGGGCTGAGGCTCTGGGACGACGGCCCGGCCGGCGAGTGCCGGGAGCCCATCGGCGAGCTGGTGGTTGGCGACCGCCGCACGCTCGTCGGGCTCATCGTCCACCCGGAACTGTACTTCGGCGAGACCTACACGAGCGGCCGGCTCCACGTGCGCGGCGAACTCGGGCGCGTCGTCGAGGCGTTATCCCGCATCAGAACGCCGTCGACCCCGTCGCTGATCGAGCGGCTTGGCCTGTGGCTGACGCCGGCGAACAGCGAGCGCGCTGCGCGACGCAACATCCATCACCACTACGATCTGAGCAACGACTTCTATCAACGTTGGCTCGATCCGGATCTGGTCTACACGTGCGCGTGCTACCCGCACCCCGGCGCGACGCTCGAGGAGGCGCAGGCGCAGAAGCTCGACCTCGTGTGCCGGAAGCTCGGGCTGCGCCCGGGGGAAACGGTGGTGGAGGCCGGCTGCGGATGGGGCGCCCTCGCGCTCTACATGGCGCGGCACTACGGCGCACGGGTGAAGGCTTTCAACATCTCGACCGAGCAGCTCGCATTCGCGCGGGAGCGCGCCGTCCGCGAGCGTCTGACCGACCGGGTCGAGTTCATCGAGGACGACTATCGGAGTATCACCGGGCGGTTCGATGTGTTCGTATCGGTGGGCATGCTCGAACACGTCGGGCGGCGACGTCTCGACGCCATGGCCCGGGTGCTCCGCCGCACGATCGATCCGCACAGGGGCCGCGGACTGCTGCACTTCATCGGCCGCGACCATCCACGGCTTCTGAACGCCTGGATCCGCCGTCGGATCTTCCCAGGAGGGTATGCGCCGTCGCTCGCCGAGGTGATTGCCCGCGTGCTGGAGCCGGCCGACCTGTCTGTGCTCGACGTCGAGAATCTGCGACTGCACTATGCGCGCACGCTGTCGGACTGGCGGGCACGATTCTCGGCCGCCGAGCCGGAGGTGGCCCGGCACTTCGGCGAGGCCTTCTGCCGGGCGTGGCGGCTGTACCTGGCCGGATCGGAAGCATCGTTCACGACGGGCTGGCTGCAGCTCTTCCAGGTCGTCTTCGCTCCCGCCGGCGGCACGGCGATCCACTGGCTGCGGCCGTCACACGCCGGGCCCGCAAGGAGCGCGCGTGCAGCGGTGTGACGTTCTGATCGTCGGGGGCGGTCCGGCCGGCTCGAGCTGCGCGCGCGTCCTGCGCCAGGCTGGGGCGCGGGTCATCGTGCTCGAGCGTGCGCGGTTTCCACGCGACAAGGTGTGCGCGGGCTGGGTCACGCCGGCAGCGTTCGCGCACCTGGACCTTGCGCCGGCGGACTACGGCAGCACGGGTCTCGTTCTCCAGGAGCTGCGTGGATTCCGGACGGGGATCCTCGATGGCCGCCAGGTGGAGACGCCGTTCGATCGCGTCGTGAGCTATGCCATCCGCCGGTGCGAATTCGATGCGTTCCTCGCGCGTCGATCCGGCGCCCGGATCGTCGACGGCACGCCGGTTACCTCGATCGAGCGCAGAGCCCGGACCTGGGTCGTCAACGGCGCGTTCGCCGCGCCGATGCTCGTTGGCGCGGGCGGACATTTCTGCCCTGTCGCCCGCCGGCTGCGTCCGCCGGTTCAACATGGGCTCGTGGTTGCGCGCGAGATCGAGGTGCGGCTGGGCAGGCCCGACCGGTGTGCGATCTCCGGAGACACGCCCGAACTCTTCTTCTGCCGCGACCTCGAGGGCTACGGCTGGCTTGTCAGGAAAGGCGACTACCTGAATGTCGGCATCGGTCGTCGCGTCCCAGGTCGTTTCCAGGCGCACGCGAAGGAATTCGCAGCCTGGCTCGCATCGGCCGGCCGGTTGCCGCTCGAAGCCTCCGACTATCAGCGCTGGAAGGGGCACGCCTACCTGCTGGCGGGCGCCACGACGCGCACGCCCGTTGACGAGGGATTGCTTCTGATCGGAGACGCCGCCGGGCTCGCCGCGCCAGAGAGCGGAGAGGGCATCGGACCAGCCATCGAATCGGGTGTGCTCGCGGCAAGGACGATCGTGGACGCGGCCGGGCAGTTCGGGATCGCCGCCCTGTGGCCCTACGCGGAAGCGCTCAGGGCCGCGCGCGCGCGCGATGCCGTCTCGCGTCGGCTGAGAGCGTTCGTGCCCGCCGCGGTGGGCCGACGGCTGCTCGCCTGGGAGCCTGTCACACGCCGCGTACTGAGCCGCTGGTTCCTCCACGGTGCGGGCGGGATCGTCCCGCAGTCGACAGCAGCCGCCTGACGCGCTCGTCACGATCCTCGTCCTCCAGCGCTGCCGCAACGGCACGAACATCCGCCTCGACTTCGGGCAGCAGAACGTCTTTGAGCGCGTTGAGCGTTCGCGACGTCCGCTGCAGCGCCCGCCGGAGGTTGCGGACCGCGGTTTCCTGTGCCGCGAGCTCGACGACGAGCGGCAGCAACGCCCGGAACGCCAGCGCCGCATCGTCGAGCGACGCGGACGTCCCGCCGAAACCGTACGAGAGGCGCAGCGGCTCGAAGGTGGCGGCCACGCGCGGAAGGTGCACACCGAGCACGACCTCTTCGCGCCGCCGCAGCGAACCTGGCAGCGCCTGCGCGAGGGCCGCCGCCTCTGCCGCCGGGGCCCCGATGTCCACCACCGCGTGCTCGAGCCGGGCCCGGGCCTTCTGGAGCGCGGCGGCCAGCGCCCCACGTCGTTCCTCGGCGAGGACAACCCGATTCTCCAGCTCCCGGATGAGCGCCTCGCGCTTGCGCTCGAGCAGGTCGACACCCGCCCGGACCGCGGCCCGCTTGCGCACGAGCTCGATCAACCGCCATCGGCTGGGTGCCAGCGCCATTACGCCGCCGTTTCTGCGGCCGATAGATGCCGCGCCCGCACCGCCGGATCCAGGCGGCTCAGATCCGCCTCCGGCAGCAGCCGCGCGACCCTCCAGCCGCAATCGAGTGTCTCGGTTATCGAACGAGGCCTGCCTCCGGGCTGGGACACGAACTCGAGCTCGAATCGCTCGCCGAATCGCAGATAGTCCTGCTCGTCCTCGGTCAGCTCGGCACGCCCCACTATCGCCTCGAGCGCACGGGCGCGCTCGACGTTCGCGCAGCCGGCGTACAACACACCCGAGAGCGCCGCATGATCGCCGCGCGTGCGCCCTTCGCCGATACCTCCCCGCATGAGCCGGGACAACGAGGAAAGGACGGCGACCGGCGGGTACACGCCGCGGGCGTGGAGCCGCCGATCGAGGACGATCTGCCCTTCCGTCACGTACCCCGTGAGATCGGGAATCGGATGTGTCATGTCTCCCGCAGGAAGCGAGACGATTGGAAGCTGTGTGAGCGATCCCGGGAGGCCGGCGATTCGGCCCGCCCGCTCGAAGATCGATGCCAGATCGCTGTAGAGGTACCCGGGATAGCCCTTTCGACTGGGAATCTCGCCGCGGCCAGCGGCGACCTCGCGCAGCGCTTCGCCATAGTTCGTCATGTCGGTCATCACGACCAGGACGTGCATGCCGAGATCAAAGGCAAGGTACTCGGCCAATGTGAGTCCGGTTCGCGGAGCGATGAGACGTTCGGTCGCGGATTCGTCGGCAAGGCTCAGCACCATCGTCGTACGCTGGCGCGCATCGCTGCCGTAGAACGTTTCCTCGTAGTCGGCGGCGACGTCGCGCGGCAGCCCGAGACCGATGAAAATGAGAGCAAACTGCCGGACACCTGGCGCGCGCGCGTGCCGGAGAATGTCGCGCGCCATGCGATCGTGCGGCAGGCCCGCCTCGGTGAAGATCGGCAGCTTCTGGCCGAGCGTTAGCGTGTTCAACGCGTCTACCGCGGAAAACCCCGTCTCGAGGAACGCGCGCGGACACTCGCGCCTGGTGGGATTGATCGGCGCCCCCTCTACGGGACGCCGGTCGATTGCCAGCGGCGGCGGTCGGCCGTCGCGCGGCCGTCCGAGGGCATCGAGGACGCGACCGAGCGCCTCCGGACCGACGCCGGCGGTCAGCGTTTCGCCGATGAACCGCACGCTCGACTCCGACAGCTCGAGGCCGCTGGTCGGCCCGAACACCTCGATGACCGCGGTATCGTCGTGAATCGCGACCAGACGACCGGAACGCCGGCTGCCGGTGTGGTCCTCGATCTCCACCAGCTCGTGGAGAGCAGCCCCCGGCACCCCGCGCACGAAGGCGAACGGACCGCTCAGCCGGTCGAGACCGCGCCGCGTGAGCCCGGGCGCGGTCATGCCGCAGACTCCGGAAACAGCGCGCGACAGTCCCGTTCGAACTGCGTCTCCAGCCGGTCGAGACGCGCGACATCCGATTCGCCGCCAACCATGCTGGCACGGCGGATGTCGGCCAGCACGGGAAGCGAGAGGATGCCGGCTACCGTCACGCCGGCAGCTTCCGCGTCGATCGCCAGGTCCCGGACATGCAGCAGCAGCTCGAGCAGCCGGACCTGACGCCGCGGGCTGCAGTAATCGTCCTGCGCTCCGGCCGACTGGCGCAGAAAGGCATCCTGGAAGATCCGGGCGAACGCCAGCGCGAGCTGCTGCCGCCCGGGAAGGCTGGATGTGCCGATCAGACGCGCGGTCGCTTCGAGCCGCTCCGCCTCGTCGACGAGCGCCAGCGCATCGTCTCTCAGACGGCTCCAGTCGGCACCTGTCTGCGCCTGCCACCAGCCCGCGAGCCGCGGCGCGCCGTCGCTGTGCGATCCGATCGTGCTCACCGCCGGAAACCGGCGCGCGTCGGCCAGCGCGCGGTCCAGCGTCCAGAACACGCGGGTGAGGCGCTCGGTATGCCGGGTCACCGGCTCCGTCAGATCGCCTCCCGGCGGCGAGATCGCGCCGACCATTGTCAGCGCTCCCTCCCGGCCGCCGAGCGTCGTCACCCGCCCGGCGCGCTCGTAGAAAGCAGCCAGCCGGCTGGCCAGATACGGCGGATACCCTTCTTCCGCCGGCATCTCCTCGAGCCGGCCCGAGATCTCGCGCAGCGCTTCGGCCCACCGCGACGTGCTGTCGGCGAGCAGCAGGACGCGGAAGCCCATGTCCCGGTAGTACTCCGCAATAGTGGCGCCCACGTAGATCGACGCCTCACGCGCCGCCACCGGCATGTCCGACGTATTAGCGATGAGAACCGTGCGCGACGACAGCGGCCGGCCAGTGCGCGCGTCGGTCAATGCCGGCAGCTCCGACAGCACATCGGCCATCTCGTTGCCGCGCTCGCAGCACCCGATGAAGACTATGACGTCCGCATCGGCCCACTTGCACAGTTGGTGTTGAAGAACGGTCTTGCCGGTGCCGAAACCGCCGGGCATGCCCACCGTGCCGCCATGCGACACGGGAAAGAACGTATCGAGCACCCTCTGGCCGGTGATGAGCGGCGTGTCGAGCGCGAGCCGATGCTGGATGGGTCGAGGGGTGCGGGCCGGCCAGAAGTGCGAGAGCGCTATCGCCGTCCGTCCGCCACCACCCGTTGCCAGCTGCGCGATGGTATCGGCGATGCGATAGTCGCCAGGGTGCGCGATCTGCAGAACGCGACCCGCAACGCCCGGCGGTACGAGGACGCGATGCTCGAGTGCCGGGGTCTCGGCGACGTGCCCGACGACGGCTCCGGCCTGCACCTCGTCGCCCGCGCGCACGTCCGGCTCGAATCGCCACAACCGGTCGGGATCGAGACCGATCAGGCGGCTCCCCCGCCCGAAAAACGCTCCGTCGATTTGGGCCATCCTGTCCAGCGGGCGCTGAAGGCCGTCAAAAACCGATCCGAGCAGCCCCGGCCCCAGCTGCACCCGGAGCGGATGCCACGACGAAACGATGGGTGCGCCGGCGGCGAGACCGCTGGTCGATTCGTAGACCTGCAGTGTCGCCAGATCTCCCTCGAGCGCGACGACCTCACCGTACAGCCGCCGTTCTCCGACCCACATCACGTCGCCGAGCGCTGCCCTTCCCGTCATGCGCGCGCGCACGACCGGACCGATCACATCGACGACCGCGCCGCAAGCCGTCCCGTCTGTCACGCAATGGCTCCTGGACGGCTGACCGGCTTGTCGGCCGATACCGTTGCTTCGCCGGGGGTGTGGACGGCGGCTTCGTACAAGCGCGCGAGCGCCACCCGCCAGCGGCTCTCCGCGCGTGCGATGCGCGCATCGAGGGAGTTGTCGTACGCGATTGGCTGATCGACGAGCCGGACGATGCAGCCGCCGCCGATCCCGGCCGCTTCGACGGAGACCTGCCGCCTGGAAGCAGCGCTCAACGCCTGACGCCACCGCTCGTCGACGAGCGGGAGCATGGAGGCAGATACGACGACCGTGCAGTGGCCCGACGGCAGGTGCTGCATCGCCTCTCTCGCCAGCGCCGTGATCCACGCGCGGGCCGCGGCTGTATCAGCAGGCGTCTCGAGCCGCCGGCGGGCCGCCGCCACGACGTCCGCGATCCAGCGCTCGCGATCCTCGAGATCCTCGACCGTCTCCCTCCAGCGTGTGTCTGCCGCGAGCTGTGCCGCCTCCCGCCGCGCGGCCGCGAGCCGGCTGTCGCCATCTGCGGGGGTGGTCGGCACGTCGCTCTGCGCGGGGAGTGTTTCGAGCGTCCTGCGTGCTTCCGCCTCGAGACGCTCGCGCCCGGCCGCCGCCTCTTCCCTGATCGCCGCGATCACCGCCGCGACGCTGCCAAGGGTTCTCATCGCGCGTCTCCTCCCTCCACCGCCGCGTGATTCGTCCCCACTTCCGGCAGCACGATGACGATCGGCGCGTCGTGAGCGATCGACGCAGCCTCGACGTCGTGGGGCGCGAGCCGCGAAGGTCCCGCGGAGATGAGCACGATGGCGACCTCCGGGTCCGTGCGCGCCGCCTTCAGCGCGGCACGCACCTCGGCAGCCGTTTCGCAGACCGCGCCCTTCGCCCCGACGAGGCCGAATCCAACGACGTCTTCGAACGTCCCGGCGACGAAGACTGACATGGCGCTACCCGATGTAGCCGAGGATCATCACCGAGATGATGATTCCGTAGATGGCGATGCCCTCCGCGAGGCCGACGAAGATCAGCGCGCGACCGGCAGTTTCGGGCTTTTCGGCAATTGCACCCATGGCCGCCGCGCCGACGACCGCCACGGCGTAGGCGGCTCCGAGCGCCGACAGGGCCGTGACGAGGGCGGCCGACACGAACGCCCACTTCATCACGTCCGGCGACATCGCCGCCGCCGGCGCGTCGGGCGCCGCCTGCGCGAACGCCGGCCACGCGAGGGCGGCCACCAGGAGGGGCGCACCGAGCAGGATTACCTGGAACAGCACGAACCGGCGCCGGTCTGTCACGACACGCCTCCTTTGTGATCCGATCGCAGCATCAGCGGGCGGTACAGCTCCCCCCCGCCGCGGAAGAACTTGCCGAAGAACTCGTAGTACTCGAGGCGAAGCACCTGCACCGACACGGTCAGCCCTTCGAGCAGCACCAGAACGATGTTGCCGGCGACGAGCGCTGCAATCGAGAACGGCCGCCCGAACGTGTAGCCGGCCAGGGTGTCGCTGACGGCGAACATCGCGATGAAGACCCCTGCGTGCACCGCGGCGAACGCGGCTATGCGGACGAAAGAGATCGTGTTGGCGAAATAGGAGATGAGCGTGTCCACGAGCTCGACCGACGATTCGAGGGCCACCAGCCAGCGCGGAACCGGCGGCCCGGCCGCAGGCGGCGTGACGCGCGCGAAGCGGCGGGCGAGCGGCGCGCCGATCGCGATGAGGGCGGCCGCCGACCCGGCAAGGGCCCAGAGCATCCAGTCCGGAACCGTGATGGAAGCCGGCATCAGGCCGCGTGCCGCGAGCGCCACCACCGTCCAGTAGAGAAACGCGCCGAACAGGCCGCGGACGCCGAGGAGCGCCGCGAACCGCTCGCCCGACCGCCAGCTGTTGACGACATTCAGGATCAGCCCGACGCTGATGAGACCGATGCCGAGCCCGACGGCGATGCGCATGAACGACGGCAGATCGTGTAGCGGCGAGAGCCACAGGACCGGCAGCACGCCCTCGACCCCGAACACGCTGCCGTACAGCAGCCCGAAGATCGCCGACGAGACTCCGGCCTCGGCCAGCAGGATGCCGTAGTCGAGAAAGCGCGGCACGAAACGGAACAGATAGTAGCCGGCCAGCACGAGCACGGCGCCGTGACCGACATCGCCGAACATCAGGCCGAACATGGCGAGAAAGCTGATCGCAAAGAACGCCGTCGGCTGCACCTCGCGATACTGCGGCGTTCCATAGAGCTCGACCAGCGGCTGGAACGGGCGGAGCAGCACCGGGTTGCGGTACAGGATCGGTATCCGGGCCGCGCCCCGCGCCGCCTCGGGCACGTCCTCCGGCTTCTCCGTGTCGATGATCGAATCGCGGGACACGGCGAGAACGGCGGCTCGAACCGCAGGCAGTCTGGGCTCCGGGAGCCAGCCGGAGATCACGATGAACCGGCCCGTCGCGCCGTAGCGCACGAGCGCCTGGAGCAGCAGCACACACGCCTCGGCTCTCGCGAGCAGGCGCGCGATCACAGCCGAGTGCCGATCGCGCAGGCGCTCCATCTCGAGCGCCGCCTCGGTCTCGGCTGCCTGCGCCGCGCGCGCCTCGGCTTC
>DATIEW010000471.1:0-6774 GCA_035455585.1 Vicinamibacterales bacterium
GACCGCGTCACAGGATCGGCCTTCGAGAGCGGAGGCTCGCAGGTGGGCATCACGATCGAACAGCTGCTGGCACGCGAACGACGATGAGGGTCTGGGAGTTCATCATCGAGCGCGTCCTGTTCGCGTGCGCGCTCGTGTCGGTGGCGACCACGTTCGGCATCGTCGCGGTGCTGGCCATCGAGAGCTTCGAATTCTTCCGGATCGCGCCGATCACCGAGTTCCTCTTCGGCACCGAGTGGACGCCGCTCTTCTCGGAGAAGCGGTTCGGCGTGCTGCCGCTGGTGGTCGGCACGCTGCTCGTGTCCTCGATCGCCATGGCCGTGGCGCTGCCGATGGGCCTGCTGAGCTCGATCTACCTGAGCGAGTACGCCGGGCCGCGCGTTCGGCGCGTCGTGAAGCCGGTCCTCGAGGTGCTGGCGGGCGTCCCGACCGTCGTCTACGGCTATTTCGCGCTGCTGTTCGTCACGCCTCTCCTGCAGCAGGTGATGCCCTCCCTGGCGGGCTTCAACGCGCTCAGCCCCGGCATCGTGATGGGGATCATGATCCTGCCGCTCGTGTCGTCGCTTTCCGAGGATGCGCTGCAGGCCGTTCCCAACGGACTGCGCGAAGGGGCCTACGCCCTGGGCGCCACGCGCATGCAGGCCGCGCTCCGCGTCGTGGTGCCGGGCGCATTCTCGGGGATATCCGCCGCCTGCATTCTCGCGGTCTCCCGCGCGATCGGCGAGACGATGATCGTCGTCATCGCCGCCGGACAGCAGCCCCGCCTCACGCTGAACCCGCTCGTACCTGTCGAGACCATGACTGCCTACATCGTCCAGGTCAGCCTGGGCGATACGCCGACGGGCACCATCGAATACCAGACGATCTTCGCCGTCGGGATGCTGCTGTTCCTGAGCACGTTCGCGCTCAACCTCGCCAGCAACTGGCTGCGCGAGCGCCTGCGCGAGGAGTACTCGTGATTTCAACGCTCCTCACCGGCCGGGCGCGCCGCGTCCTCGGCGATCGTCTTCTGCAGGCGCTCGGCGTCCTGGCTCTGATGCTCGCGCTGACGACGCTGGTCATGCTGCTCTACGACGTCGCGCGTGACGGCCTCTCGCGGCTCTCCTGGCAGTTTCTTACGAGTTTCCCCTCGCGGCGGCCCGAAGAGGCGGGGATCCTGGCGGCGCTCGTCGGGAGCATCTTCGTGATCGCCCTGACGGCGCTCATCGCGATTCCCCTCGGCGTCGCGGCCGCGATACACCTGGAGGAATACGAACAGAAGGGCAGACTGACCCGTCTCATCGAGATCAACATCGCCAACCTGGCCGGCGTGCCCTCGATCATCTACGGACTGCTCGGGCTCGGCCTCTTCGTCCGGACGATGGGCATGGGGCGAAGCGTACTCGCTGGTGCGGCCACGCTCGCGCTGCTCGTGCTGCCGGTCGTGATCCTGTCGACCCGCGAGGCGCTGCGGGCCGTGCCCGGCTCGCTGCGGGAGGCATCGTACGCGCTCGGCGCCACGAAGTGGCAGACGGTGTGGCACCAGGTCCTCCCCCACGCCATGCCCGGAATACTGACCGGGTTGATCCTGTCGCTCTCCAGAGCCGTCGGCGAAACGGCGCCGCTCATCACTATCGGGGCGTTGACGTATGTTCCATTCGCTCCCGACAGTATCTGGTCTCCCTTCACGGTGCTGCCGATTCAGATCTTCAACTGGGTGTCGCGCCCGCAGGCGGAGTTCGCCCGCAACGCCGCCGCCGGCATCGTCGTCCTCCTCGTCCTGCTGCTGGCCATGAACGCCGTGGCCATCTACCTGCGGGACCGCTACCAGAAAAGGGTTGCATGAAGCCGGAGACGCGCTTGGCCCCGCTCGCCGACGTGGTCCGGAAGGGAGGTGGGGACGAGGGTGAGGCGCCGCCCACGAAGGTGGAGGTGCGCGGGCTGAACTTCTACTATGGCGCCAAGCGGGCCCTCGAAGAGATCACCGTCTCGATTCCGGCACACCGCGTCACGGCGTTCATCGGCCCGTCCGGCTGCGGCAAGAGCACGTTCCTGCGCACGCTGAACCGGATGAACGACATCATCCCCGCCACGCGCGTGGAGGGGCAGGTGCTCATCGACGGCGAGAACATCTACGGCGCCGGACAGGACGTCGTCGAGCTGCGGCGCCGGGTCGGAATGGTCTTCCAGAAGTCGAACCCGTTTCCGAAGTCGATCTTCGAGAACGTCGCCTACGGGCTGAGGATCAACGGGCTGGTGCGCAACCGCGGTGAACTGCGGGAACGCGTGGAGGAGAGCCTGCGGGCCGCCGCGATCTGGGACGAGGTCCGGGACCGCCTCCAGGACTCGGCGCTGGCGCTGTCGGGCGGACAGCAGCAGCGGCTCTGCATCGCCCGCGCGCTCGCGATCCGCCCCGAGATCCTGCTGATGGACGAGCCCGCGTCGGCGCTCGACCCCATTGCCACGCAGCGGATCGAAGAGCTCATCTACCACCTCAAGACCGACTACACGATCGTCATCGTGACCCACAACATGCAGCAGGCCGCCCGCGTCTCGGATTACACTGCCTTTTTCTGGCTGGGCCGGCTGGTGGAGTACGGGCCGACCGACAGAATCTTCACCAACCCGGCCGAGAAGCTGACCGAGGATTACGTGACGGGCCGGTTCGGGTAACAGACGGGGGCATGACGGAGGCTCCGGACGGGGTTCCGGACGGATGTTCGTGACATTGCATTTCGGCATTCAGCATTCAGCATTCGAGATGTTTCATGCCTGAGCGGATAGTGCCGCACTTTCAGGAGGAGCTCGATCAGCTCAAGACGCGGCTGCTCGAGATGGGCGGCCTGGCCGAGGACCGCGTGCGCTCGGCGGTGCAGGGTCTCGTCGAGCGTGACCCGACCCTCATCGATCGGGTGCTCACGGGCGATGCGGCGATCAACCACCTGCACATCGAGATCGACGGCCGCTGTTTCAAGCTGCTCGCGCTCTTCCAGCCGATGGCGGTCGACCTGCGCGCGATCGTCGCGGCGGTCAAGATCAACACGGACCTCGAGCGGGTCGGCGACCTCGCCGTCAACATCTCGGAAGCGGTCCGCCGCTACATGCGGCATCCGCCCGTGAAGCAGCTGATCGACATCCCGCGAATGGCCGAGATCGCCCAGGAGATGCTGCGCGACGCGCTCGACTCGTACGTCCGCCGGAACATCGTGCTGGCGCAGAAGGTGCTCAACGAGGACGACAAGCTCGACGTGCTGAAGACACAGGTCTTTCGCGAGCTGCTCACCTACATGCTCCAGGACCCTTCGACGATCGAGCCCGCGCTGGATCTGATCCTCATCTCGCGCCACCTGGAGCGCATCGGCGACCATGCCACCAACGTCGCCGAGGATGTCATCTTCATGGTGTCGGCCAGGGACGTCCGGCATCACGCGGGCGACGCCGACGAATCCGAGTGACGCCCGAATCACCCGCGCTCCGTTGTCCGGCCTGAAGCCCGGATCGGACCGGACCCCGGATCCCGCACCCCGGATCCCGGTATGAAGCCCGCCACCTGGACGTGCACGAACGTCGATGGGTACGCCTTGCGGGTCCCGCTGATAGAATAGGCGGGTTTGACCGGGCCCGAATCCCTCTGCGTGTACTGCCGCCGCCGTCCCGCCGTCCGCGCGTGGCGGCCGTTCTGCAGCGAGCGGTGCAAGCTTGCGGATCTGGGCCGCTGGCTCTCGGGAGAATACCGGATCCCCGAAGACCAGGCGCCGCGAGAGGGTTCGAGGGAACCCGACGACGATTGACGCTACAGCCCCGCAGAGTTCGCATGGCCGACACGCTCACGATCACGGACAACCGCACGGGCAAGCAGTACGAACTCCCCATTCAGGACGGCGCCATTCGCGCGACGGATCTGCGCCAGATCAAGGTGACACCCGACGAGTTCGGGATGATGACCTACGACCCGGCGTTCATGAACACGGCTGCCTGCCGCAGCCGGATTACGTTCATCGACGGCGACAAGGGTATCCTGCTCTACCGCGGCTACCCCATCGAGCAGCTGGCCGAGCACAGCAACTTCCTGGAGACCGCCTACCTGATCCTCTTCGGTGAGCTTCCGACCGAGGCCTGCCTGCAGCAGTGGACGCGGGATGTCACGCTGCACACGATGCTCCACACGAACATCGCGAAGCTGATGGAAGGGTTCAGGCACGACGCCCATCCCATGGGCATGTTCATCAGCACGGTGGCTGCGCTGTCGACCCTCTATCCGGACGCCAAGGACATCTTCTCGGTCGAGTCGCGGCGGCTGCAGACGATCCGGCTCATCGCCAAGGTGCCGGCGATCGCGGCCTACGCCTACCGGCATTCGATCGGACGGCCCTACAACCTGCCGGACAACGACCTCAGCTACGCCGGCAATTTCCTGAACATGCTGTTCCGCATGACGGAGCCGCGCTACAGGTCCGAGCCCGTGCTTGAGCGCGCGCTCGACGTGCTGTTCATCCTGCACGCTGATCACGAGCAGAACTGCAGCACGAGCGCCATGCGCGCGATCGGCAGCTCCCAGGCCGACCCCTACTCGTCGCTGGCAGGCGCGGCCGCCGCCCTCTACGGCCCCCTCCACGGCGGCGCCAACGAAGCCGTGCTGCGGATGCTGACCGAGATCGGGTCGATTCAGCACGTGCCGGCGTTCATCAAGCGAGTGAAGCAGGGCGAGGGCCGGCTGATGGGCTTCGGGCACCGCGTCTACAAGTCCTACGACCCGCGCGCCAAGATCATCAAGCGGATCGCCGACCTCGTCTTCGAGGTCACGGGGCGGAACCCCCTGCTCGACATCGCGCTCGAGCTCGAGCGCATCGCCCTCGAAGACGACTACTTCGTGACGCGCAGGCTCTACCCCAACGTCGATTTCTATTCGGGGCTGATCTACGAGGCCATCGGTCTGCCGGTGGACATGTTCCCCGTGCTCTTCGCGATCCCCCGGACCGCCGGATGGATCGCCCAATGGGAGGAAATGCTCACCGATCCGGATCAGAAGATTGCCAGACCGCGGCAGATCTACCTGGGCCCGGCCCGTCGCGAATATGTCTCGCGGGACAAGAGGAAGTAGGTCCCGGCGTCCGGAGGGCTGATGCCGCAGAAGTCCCGCTTCGTCCTGGTCGTGTCCGGCTTGACGGCGGCCGCCTGTCTCGGTGCGGCCAGCCAACAGGCCGCGCCGGCGTTCGACGGCAAGCGTGCCCTCGACCACGTGCGCCAGCTCGTCGCCATCGGCCCGCGGCCGGCCGGGTCACCCGGCGCAGCCTCCGCGCGCGACTATATCGCCAGGGAGATGTCGCGGGTCGGGCTGTCAGTCCTCGAGCAGACGTTCGAGGCCGACACACCCGCCGGCAGAATCACCATGGTGAATCTCCGTGTGCTGCTGCGTGGAGGCTCCCCCACCGCAGACGGACGCCTCATCATCGCCGGCCATTACGATACGAAGCTGTTCAAGGAGTTCACGTTCGTCGGCGCCAACGACGGGGGCTCGAGCGCGGCGTTCCTGATCGAGCTGGCACGGGTGCTGAAAGACCGGACCAATGCGCTCCCGATCGAGCTGCTCTTCTTCGACGGCGAGGAGGCCGTCAACCGCGACTGGGAGGGAGACGACAACACGTACGGGAGCCGCCACTACGTCGCGGCCGCAGAGAAGGATCGCACGCTGAGCGCGATCCGGGCGCTGATCCTTGTGGACATGATCGGCGATCGCGACCTCCGCGTCATGCGCGAAGCGTACTCCACGGGATGGCTGACGGATCTCATCTGGGCCGCCGCCCGGCGGCTCGAGCGTCCGGAGTTCGTCGACGGGGAGACGCCGATCGAAGACGACCACCTGCCGTTCCTGCGGGCCGGCGTGCCAGCCGTGGACATCATCGACCTCGACTATCCGGCCTGGCATACCTCGGCCGACACGCTCGACAAGGTGTCGGCGCAGTCGCTTCAGGCGGTCGGCGATGTCCTGCTCGCTGCGCTTCCGTCCATCGAGGCGCGGCTCGCCGACCGCAGGTAGGTTCAACTTCCAAACTCAAACTCCCAACTCCCAACGTACTCACAGCCGTCCTCCGGAAACTTTGGGAGTTGGGAGTTGGAGTCTGGGAGTTGACCTGCTAACCGATTGCGCCGCACGTGAGGGTATCGAGCCGGCGTGCCGTGATCTTCGCCTGCTCCCCTGCGGCGATACGAATCTCGGCGTCGGCGTCGTTGGCGAGCCTGGCCCGCAGCGATGCCAGCATGTCTCCGGCGCTGCGGCCGGAGGCGAAGATGATGAAGATGTAGCCGAACCTCTCTTCGTACTGGCGGTTGCCCTCAGCGAGTCCGGCCAGCACCTCCCCTGGCGCGCCGTCCACGCCGGCCTGCTCGCGGGCCGAGAGACGGCGGGCCGCGCCAGACGGCGCGCCGGCCGCCTCGTGCTTACCGATTCGCGGATGCTGTGCGAACGCTTCGAGCCAGTCGCCGGGCTGGAGCGCGAACCACTCGTCACGCGCGGCAGCCTGCAGCGCTTCCTGGCTTCCGAACGGCCGCCGCGCCATCATCCGATCCACCCACCGCGCCGACCCGCAGCACGTACGGAGGAGCGCACGCGCCTCGGCGGGGAGCGCGAGGTCAAGCCGGCGCCACGGTTCCATACACCCGCAGACGGCTGATGCCCCCGTCCGGAAAGATGTTCAGTCTGACGTGCGATACAGGTCCCGCTGGTTTCACCGACGTCGAGAGAACATGACGGTGGTCCGCGCGCATCTTCGTGCGCGGCAGGATCGTGCGCCAGGC
>DATIEW010000472.1:0-5781 GCA_035455585.1 Vicinamibacterales bacterium
GGATGTCGCCCCACCGGGTCGACGCCGCATCCGGAGCGCGGGCATGCACGGCCGCGATCGCCGCCTGCACGTGGTAGGCGGTCATGACGGGACCCTCCGCCGACCGTTCGAGGTGCGCGAAACCGAGGGCGAGGAGCTGCCGGTCCCAGAGACGTCTGTCCTGATCCTCGAGCAGCACGAGCTCTCCGGCAGCATCCACTCGCGCCGGAAGCCGGGCAGCCTGGAACGCCATCAACGCGACGAGCGCATGGGCGGCCGGCGCGCCCACCTCCGGTGAGGCTGCCACGAGCCGGCCCAGCCGCAGCGCCTCGCCGCACAGATCCTGACGGATCAGGTCGTCGCCGGCATGCGCGTTGTAGCCTTCGTTGAACAGCAGGTAGATGACTTCGAGCACCGAGCCGAGACGCGGCGACAGGTCCTCTCCCCGCGGCAGATCGAGGCCGACACGTGCCTCGCGAAGCTGGCGTTTCGCACGAACGACCCGCTGCGCGATCGTCGATTCGGAGGTCAGGAATGCCCGGGCGATCTCCTCGGTGCTGAAGCCGCCAGCGGTCTTCAAGCTGAGCGCCACCCGGGCATCAGACGGCAGCGACGGGTGGCAGCACATGAACACCATCCGCAGCTCGTCGTCGTCGACCGCCCATGCCGACGGTCCGGCTGCATCCGTGGCGCGGGTCAGCTCGGCCGCGATCTCGTGCGCGCGCTCGCGGAACGCGACGTGCCGCCGGAGCACGTCGAGCGCGCCGTTGCGCGCGACGCGGAACAGCCAGCCGCCGGGGTTGTCTGGAACGCCGGCGTGCGGCCACTGCTGGAGCGCCTTGACCAGCGCGTCCTGCACGACCTCTTCGACCAGATCGAGATGGGCCGCCCCGAAGACGCGCGTCAGCCAGGCAACCATCTGTCCCGCACGCGTGCGGAACAGATGGTCGACCAGCTGGTGCGTAGCGCCTGAACCCCTTGCCGGCCCGCCATTGTCCATACCAGTGGCCGTCACTCGGCTCCCACGCATCCCAGACCGCGAATCAGCTACGCGAAGAACGAACCGCGGATTCGCGAACCTCGAACGGCGAACCGCGAACCGCGAGCCGCGACCTGCGATCGTCACATCATATCGACCTGACGGACCTCGATCGTCCCGCCGTACTCCAGGTGCGGGCAGTCCTGCGAGTGCTGCACGGCCTGCTCGTAGGTCGCCGCCTCGATGATGTAGTAGCCTCCCAGCACCTCCTTGGTCTCGCTGTACGGACCGTCGGTGACCCGGATCTGGCCGTCCCGGCGCTTCACGATCCGTCCGGGCTCGTCCGTCAGCTTCTCGCCGCCCTGGATGATGCCTGCCTTCTTCAACCGGTTGCCCCAAGCGACGTACTTCTGGATCACCTGCTGCATCTGTTCGGGGCTGATCGTCGCGAACGATGACGGATCGTCGTGGAGCAGCAGCATGTACTTCGGCATGGCTCGTTCCTCTCTGGTCGGCAGGCCGCGGCGATCCGCAGCAGTGCCGGCCCTCATTTGATCCTCGTGAAGGTCTCCAGTTCCGTCATCGTCTTCCGGCCGTTCTCGAAGAACTCCCACTCGGTAGTGAAGCGGTTGGTTCCCTCGAGGCGGTAGCGCGCGCGGCGCATGTGTCCGGCGCGCTCGTTCGTCAGGTTCGACGCGCGCTGGAACTCGAACTGGATTTCGTTCGTGGCCGCGTCGAACCGCTCCGCGACGAGCGTCGGCTGGTTTCCCGCGACGCAGTAGTGTGTGAGCACCAGCGACGCCCCGTCGAGATGATACGCGCTGACCATGTGGCCGCCACCCGGCAGCGCCGGGTTCCTGTACTGCTCCAGCAGCACCGTTCCGCCGGCGACCAGCTCGAACGTCGTTGTGGCCTTCCGCCCGTCGGCCACGCCCGCCTCCCAAGTCCCCTGGAGCCCTTTCAGGCGCTCGAACGCGGCCGCAGCATCCATGCTGCCGGCCCCGGCAAGCGCGCGCGGTCCCGCGGTGAGGCACACAGCAGCCAGCACCGCCGCCATGATCGACCCACCTGTGTTCATGTCTTTCTCTCCTTCGGTGTCACGGGACGGCCTTGCTGGCCGCCCGGTTGATTCAACAGACGAACGACCACGTCAGGAATCGACACACCGCCGGCTTCCGGTGGACGGGCACGCTCGTTCCTTCCCTGTGGTTGAATCGCCCTTCCCGCCGGGCCATCGGCTGAAGGAGGCGCGGGGCGTCAGGACTGAGGGGGATCAGCGGAAGGTGCGCAGGTCGGCGGGCAGGTGGATCACCGAGACCTCCCACCGGCGGCCGCCGTCCTTTCGTTCGGCTATCGCAATCGCACGGCCATCGTCCGACCACGCTGGGAGCGTGAAGTCGCCTCGCATGAGGCGGCGGGGGGTGCGGCCGTCAGCGCGGGCGACCCAGAGATCGCCCTTCCCATCGACGTACGCGATGCGATTCAGCTCCGGAGGAGACCACGACCACGTCTCGCCGTCGTACGGTTCCGGTCCGTTGCGCTCGTGCATGACGAGGTCGCCGAGACGCACGACCGCTTTCGACTGCGTACCGCCCATCTCGACCGCGTCCATCATGCGCCGTTCGAGACTGCCGATGCCGAACTGCGGCATCTTGGTGTCGCTGGTGACTTCGATCGGACCCAGTCCGGTCGGGCTGCGGCGGCTCGCCTTCG
Source organism: Vicinamibacterales bacterium (assembly GCA_035455585.1). Lineage (GTDB taxonomy): Bacteria > Acidobacteriota > Vicinamibacteria > Vicinamibacterales > 2-12-FULL-66-21 > DATIEW01. Next base: position 2,672 of record DATIEW010000472.1, read on the forward strand.
TGTTCCAGTAATTCAGCGACGCGTCCGTCTGCGTATCGCGCCTTTCGATCGTCATACCGTCCGCGGGAAGGACGAAGTAGTGCGCCTTGAGCTCTCCGCCCGCTTCGGCGAACACGCCCTGAATCATCAGAAGCCCGCCGTCCCAGGTGATTTCCGAGATGATCCCGCCCTTCAGCTCGGGCCCGGAGATCGTGGCGACGAGCTGTTTGTCGGGCTGCTGCTCAGCTGTCAGCGCGGCCCACGATACAAGCAGAAGCAGCACCAGCAGCATTGCGCGACGATAGCACGAATCGAATCCGGAACGGGTATGAACCTTGCACGAGTTCCCGCCCGCATTGGAGGCACCTATGGGACTCAGAGACAAGTACGCGTGGGCCATTCAGACTGCCAAGGGGAAGTTCGACGGCAGCGCCGAGGAGCGCGAGGGCAAGCTCTACTGGAAAGGAACCGTGAAAACAGAGGCGGAGGCGAACGAGATCTGGAACGCCATCAAGACCATCCCTGACTGGCGCAACGAGATCGTCGCCGACATCAAGGTCGTCGGGGGGGCCGCGGCGACCCCGGCAGGTGCCGCGAAGAACTACACGGTGAAGCCCGGGGATACACTGAGCGCCATCGCCAAGGAGCACCTCGGGAACGCGAACGCCTACATGAAGATATTCGAAGCGAACCGCGACCAGCTGACGGATCCCAACAGGATCAAGCCGGGCCAGGTTCTGCGGATTCCCTGAGCAGCGTCGCGCGTCGGCCTGGACCGGTCGATCCTCGCGTCGGGCCGTCTCTTTTGGATTCGGTCGTGGAGTCGTGCGGTTCCTCCCGGCGCCGCGCACGGTCGACGTCTGCGATCCGGCCAGGGCTGTTCCGTTCGGGCAGACTCGGCTGGTATACTCCCGGGTCTGATCCCCTCGTTCAGGCCGCTTCGGTGTGACGTCCGGATCCCGGTCCAGCATGTCTCTGCCTCGCGCGAGCCCCCTCATCCTCCTCGTGGAGGATTACGACGACGCGCGGGACATGTACAAGGACTACCTGGAGTTTTCCGGATTCCGGGTCGAAACCGCGCGCGACGGCGAGGAGGCACTTGCGAAGGCGCGGTTCCTGCTGCCGGATCTGATACTGATGGATCTGTCGCTTCCCGGCGTGGATGGCTGGGAGGCGACACGGACGCTGAAAACGGACCGCGCGACCGCGCGGCTGATCATCCTTGCGCTGAGCGCCCACCCGTCGGACCTGGAGGGCGACCGTGCGCGCACGGCTGGCTGCGACGGGTTCATAGCCAAGCCCTGCCTTCCGCAGGACCTCGTCGAGCAGATCTCGAGGCACCTGAAAGTACAGGCGCAATCGGGGCCGCGCGCACGGCGCGTTCGCGGGCGGAGGAAGTGAGGGCGATGCTTCTGGCCGCGCTCTCGCCTCCGACCCGCTCCGGCCGGCGGCTTGTCGTTCTCCTGGTGGAGGACCATGCCGACACGCGCCAGATGTACGCGGAGTTCCTGCGCCCGTCCTTCGAAGTCATCCAGGCCTCCGACGGACAGAACGCGCTCGACGCGATACGTGCCCGAAAGCCGGACGTGCTCGTAACGGACATCTCGCTACCGGGCATGGACGGTTTCCAGTTGATCGAGCGCATGCGGCAGGATCCCGCGACACGGAGCATCCCCGTCGTCTGCCTGAGCGGACACGGCGGGGACGTCCACGAAGAGAGAGCCCGCGGCGCCGGGGCGCGCCTCATCCAGAAGCCGTGCCTTCCGGACGCGCTCGCGGACACCATCATCGAGCTGTTGCGCCGGCCGGATGACGCCGGGAGTGCATCGTGAAACCGCCGTCCGTGTTCATCGTCGAGGACGATCTCGATACGCGTGAGATGCTCGAGCGCTTCCTGGAGTTGGAGGGGTTCGCCGTCGAAACGGCTGCCAACGGGAGACAGGCGCTCGATCGGCTGGGCGCCGGCGCGCCGGCGTGCGTGATTCTCCTGGATCTGATGATGCCGGTCATGGACGGCTGGGAGTTCCGGCGCGAGCAGAGCCGCCACGCCGTGCTGGCGCAGATTCCCGTCATCGTCGTGTCCGCGGCGGGCTGCGATCGGCTGGAACAGATCGACGCCGACGACTACCTCTCCAAGCCGGTCGATCTGAACGACCTCCTCGACTGCGTCGGACGCTACTGCGGACGACCGTCCTAAGAGGCCTTGACCGACCAGAATCTGAGTACTTGAGACAAGTTTTCGACTCCGAGCTCGTCGGTCAAGGCCGTCCGCGCGTCAGCGCGGCATTATCAGGCAATGCCACCTAGCGAGGCGGAGCCGCTCGCCGGTCTGAGGCGGAGCCTCGCTAGGACAGAGCCGTGACAACTCCCAATCTCCAACTCCCAACTCCCAAGGCACCGGGAACCTTGGGAGTCGGGAATTGGAAGGTGGGAGTTGACACGCGCATTACCTCTTCGCGGAGCGGGCGGCGCGGTAGTATCGCGATGGCAACGGACGCCCTACGCACGGTTCGATGAACGCCGAGGCCTTGACCAGCGCGGCGAGGTCGATGCCCGTCTCTATGTCGAGGCCGTTGAGCATGTAGACGAGATCTTCGGTCGCGAGATTGCCGGTCGCGCCGGGGGCGTATGGGCACCCGCCGAGGCCGCCGGCCGACGCGTCGAACGTGGCGATGCCCAGCTCGAGCCCGACCAGCACGTTGGCGAGCGCGGTTCCTCGAGTGTCGTGGAAGTGCAGCGCGATGCGGTCGATCGGCACGCGGTCGGCCACGGCTGTGACGACCCCGGGAACCTGCCCGGGATGTGCGATGCCTATGGTGTCGCTGACCGCCACCTCGAAGACGCCCATCGCGAAGAGCGCGGCGGCAACGTCGGCCACGCGCGCAGGGGCGACCGTCCCTTCGAATGGGCAGCCGAAGGCGGTAGACAGGTAGCCGCGAACGCGCATGCCCAGCTCCGCGGCACGGCCGCACACGCCGCGATACGTTTCGAGCGAGTCCTCGATCGACTGGTTGATGTTCCTGCGGCTGAACGTCTCCGAGGCCGCCGCGAAGACGGCGATCTCGGTGACGCCCGCTGCCTGCGCGCGCGCGAGGCCGGCGAGATTCGGGACGAGCGCGGCATACCGGACG